>JALSJG010000144.1 GCA_026989475.1 Thermaceae bacterium
GGGCGGGGGCGTTCTCCGGCCTTGAGTCCCTTCCCGACGAGGCCGTGCGGGAGCGGCTCCTCGCCTTTAAGGGCGTGGGACCCTGGACCGTGGACATGGTTTTGATCTTCGGGCTCGGCCGCGAGGACGTCTGGCCGGCCTCGGACCTCGGCCTCGTGCAGCAGGCGATGCGGCACTTTGGCCTTGGCTCCCGGGAGGAGGTCGCCCGGCTCGGCGCGCGCTTCCGGCCTTACCGCTCGGTGGCCGCCCACTACCTCTGGGCGGAGAACGACGCGTAGGCTTTGGGCATGTTGCTCGCGCTTGGAGACTACGCCTGGGACGTTTTGGTCCGGCCCCGGGCGCCCTTTCGCGCCGGGGAGGACCTACCCGGCGAGGTCCGGCTCGCCCCCGGGGGCGGGGCCGCGAACGTCGCCGTCTGGGCGAGCCGCATGGGGGCCGCGAGCGGCTTTCTCGGCAAGGTGGGGGACGACTTCTTCGGCCGTCTCGCCGAGGAAGAGCTCCGCTCCGAGGGGGTCCGGCCCTTTTTGGTCAGGGACCCGGCCCACGCCACCGCCGCCGTCGCGGTCTGGGTGGACGCCGCCGGCGAGCGCACCCAGATCTATAGCTACGGGGCCGACTACTTTTTGACCCCGGAAGCGCTCCCCGAGGCGGCCTTCCGGGGAGCGCGCCATCTTTTCGTCTCCGGCTGGGCGCTCTTTACCGACCCGCCGAGGGGTGCGGTGCAAGAAGCGGCAAAAAGGCTGCGCCCCTTGAGCCTCGACCCCGCCTCCGCCCGGCGCATCCAGGAGATGGGCCCCTCGGCCTATTTGGAGCTCGTGCGCGGGCTAAAGCCCGCCTGGTTTTTCCCAAACCGCATGGAAGCCCAGGTCCTCTCCGGGGAGCGGGATCCCGAGGCCGCCGCCCGGGTGCTCCGCGAGCGGCTCCCTGGGACCCAGGTGGTGGTCAAGCTCGACGCCGAGGGGGCGCTGGTGCCCGCCGAGGGCTGCTTCGTGCACATCCCCGCGCCGCCGGTTCCGGTGGTGGACGCGACCGGCGCCGGCGACGCCTTCGCCGGGGTCTTCCTCGCGGGGCTTTTGGCCGGTCGGAACCCGATCGAGGCCGCCCGGGCCGCGGTCCTGGTGGCGAGCTGGGTGGTGGGCCGGGTGGGGGCACGGCCGGGCGGCGCGTTTCCCCGCCCCTACCGCTAGCCGTCGAGCAGCGCCCGGGCCCTGAGGGCCAGATGGATTTGCGCGAGGGTCTGCGGGTCCCTCAGGCTACCCCCCAGGGCCTGTTCGATCTTGGCTAGCCGGTAGCGGAGCGTGTTGGGGTGAACGTGCAGGGCCTCGGCGGCGGCCTCGGCCCGGCCCCCGTGGGCGAGGTAGACCTCCAGCGTACGGATCAGCTTCTCCTCCAGGGGTAGAAAGCGCTCGACCAGGGCCCGGAGATCCTCCCGGGACTGTTGCAGGAGCACCCAGGCCACCGGGTCGAGTTGCTCGAAGCCCGCGGGTCCTTCGTCCCCGCTCGCCTTCAGCGCGATCAGGGCCTCGCGGTAGGCGGCCGGTACCTCGGAGAGCGGGCGGTGGCGGGCGGAATACCCGATCCTCACGGAGCTTCCCAGGGCGGAAGCCAGTCCGGCGGCCTCCCGTTCCGGCGCGTGGGTCTGCCAGAGCACGACCGCCCGTCCGGCCCGGGCGGTGACCAGGTAGCCGGTTCCCAGCCGGGAGAGGTAGGCCGCCGCCCGGTGACGGAGTTCCTGCAGTACCCGGCGGCGACGCTCCTCGGCCAGCCGGTGCTCGCCGGGGATCGGGGGGGGCTCCGCCAGCGCCAGCACGTAGGGCAGCTCGGGCAAAAAACCAAACGCCATCGCCCGGCGCTCGTCGGCCGCGCGTTCGAGGAGGTCGTCGAGGAGGGCGGCACGGAGCCCCTCCTCTTCGACCCGCTGGGCCTGGGCGAGGAGATTCTTGGCGGTCAGCACCTGGGCGGCGAGGTGCAAAAACCCCCGGGCTTGGGTCAGGGCCTCAGGGCTGCCCCAGGCGACGAGCAAGGCTTCTCCGGCGGGAAGGGCGAGGTGCCGGGAGCTCTCTCCCGGGCGCTCGGGAAGTTCGGGGGGAACCGGGCCCGCGCCCGCGATCCGCTCCCCCCAGGGCGCGACCAGGGCCACCGGGAGCCGGGTCCAGCGGTGGAGGGTCTCCACCAGGCGGGCTTCGTTCTCGGCGAGTCCCTCGAGCGTTTCCACCAGCGGGCCGAGCGTAAGCAGTCGGGGGAAGCAGGCGTCCAAAGCTCGGCGCTGGGCCTCGCGAGCGATCTCGGCGATCTCGCTCCAGGGCGGGAGCACGGCCAGGCCGAGGCCGTGTCTGCGGCAGGCCTCGATTAGCTCGGGTTCAGGGTGCTTGCAAAACACCCCGGAACCCCGTTGCCGCTGCAACCGGTGGGCGAGACCGGCGTGGCCGCGCTCGGCCACCACCACCGCGTGGGCCAGGGCGGGCACCCACTCCTTCTCGCGCCCCACCCAGGCCACCGGGAGCGGGCTTGGCACCAGGCGCTTGAGCCCGAGGTTTTCCGCCAGTCCGTCGAAGGCGATCACCAGGTCCCCCAAAAGAACCCGAGGGTTTTGTTGGTTTTTACCAAGGAACTCGCAATTTTGCAAGGGATTGCCGAGACAATTGTCCTAAACAACAAAAAGTTTCCTCCTTTTTGTTGTTCCATACGCTTTCCCGGGGTCCGGGGATTCGGGCATGCTCAAGCCCAAACGGGAGGTGAGGTTTGCTCGAGGGATCCGTGGTTCCACTGGTGACCCCGTTCCGGGATGGGGCGGTAGACGAACAAGCGTTTGCTCGGCTGGCCGAGCGGCAGATCGCCGCGGGGAGCCACGGGCTCTCGGTGGGGGGGACGACCGGAGAGCCGGCCGCCCTTCACCCGGGCGAGCGCAAACGGCTGATCGCGATCGCGGTGGAGGTCGCCGCCGGGCGGGTGCCGGTCCTCGCCGGAACCGGGAGCGCCCATCTCGAGGAGACGATCGCGCTCACCCGCTACGCCCGCGAGGCCGGGGCCGACGCCGCGATGGTCATCGTGCCCTACTACACGAAACCGAACCCCGAGGGCCTCTTTCGCTACTTCGAGGCGGTGCTCAAGGCCGTTCCCGAGTTCCCGGTGGTGGTCTACAACATTCCCGGCCGGGCCTGCATCTCGATGCCGGTCGAGGTCATGGCCCGCCTCCGGGAACGCTACCCCTGGCTCATCGGGGTCAAGCACTCGGTGCGGGACCTCGACGTCGTCACCGAGACGATCCGCCTTCTGGGCGAGGAGTTCGCCGTCTTCTGCGGGCTCGAGTCGCTTTCCTACCCGATGCTCGCCCTGGGGGCGCGGGGGATGATCGCGGCCACCGCCAACCTGGTGCCGGAGAAGGTGGCGGCGCTCTACGAGGCGGTACGGGATGGCGACCACGCCCGAGCCCGGGCCCTCCACTACGAGCTTTACGAGCTCAACGACGCGATCTTCTGGGAGACCAACCCGATTCCCCTCAAGTACTTGATGGCCAAGGCGGGGTTGCTCCGGGCCGAGTGGCGGCCCCCGCTCGGCCCCCCGAGCCCGGAGGTGGCCGAGCGGCTCGACCGGCTCGCCGCGCGCTGGGGGTGGGGATGAGAACGGCTCGAATCCTGGCCGACGGGAGGGTGCGGGAGGTGCGGCTCGAGCACGGCCGGTTGATCGACGAGTCGGGCCGCGACCACGATCCGGAGACCGCCACCTTTCTCCTGCCCTTCGAGCCCGGAACGATCTTTGGCCTGGCCCTGAACTACCGCGGCCACGCCGGCGAGCTGGGGCTTTCGGAGCCGGAGGAGCCGGTGCTCTTTCTCAAGCCGGCGGCGAGCCTTGTGCCCCACCGGGCCCCGGTGGAGCGTCCGCGCGGGGTGCGCTACCTGCACTACGAAGCCGAGCTCGCGGTGGTGATCGGGCGGGCAGGCCGGCGGATCCCCGAGCGGGAGGCGATGGACTACGTGCTGGGCTATACCGTGGCCAACGATGTGACCGTCCGCGACTTCGTGGGCAACCTTTTCCGCCCCCCGGTCAAGGCGAAGGGCTGGGACACCTTCACCCCCCTCGGTCCCTACCTGGTGACCCGGGACGAGGTCGCGGACCCCCACGACCTTTCCCTCGCCGCCTACGTCAACGGCGAGCTTCGTCAGCGGGGGCACACCTCCGAGATGGTCCACGCGATCCCGGAGATCATCGCCTACCTGAGCCGGTTCCTGACCCTAAAGCCCTACGACGTGATCCTCACCGGTACCCCCCGGGGCCTCTCGCCGGTGGCCGCGGGGGACGTGATGCGAATCGAGGTGGAGGGCGTGGGGGTGCTCGAGAACCCGGTGGTGGAGGAGGCGGCATGAAGCGCGCCTGGGATTCCCGCTTCATCGAGGAGGTGCAAAGGCGTCTCGAAGGCACCACGATCGCGCACTTCATCGACGGCAACTTCGTGGAAAGTGTCTCGGGGGAGACCTTCGAGACCTTGGATCCGGCCACCAACCGCCCCCTGGCCCGGGTCGCCCGGGGCGGGGAGGAGGACGTGGACCGGGCGGTACGGGCCGCCCGCCGTGCTTTCGACGAGGGCCCCTGGCCGCGGATGCCCGCCCGGGAGCGGCGACGCTACCTCGAGCGCGTGGCCGAGCTGATCGAGAAGTACGCCGACGAGCTGGCGGTGCTCGAGTGCCTGGACACGGGGCAGGTGATGCGCATCATCCGCGGCGGGCAGGTTCCCCGGGCGGCGGCGAACTTTCGTTTCTACGCGGAAAAGGCCGAGGCCGCCTTCGACGGCCGGAGCTTCCCGGTGGACGACCGCTTCCTCTACTACACCTTCCGCCAGCCGGTGGGGGTGGCCGGGCTGATCACGCCCTGGAACACGCCCCTGATGCTCGCCACCTGGAAGCTCGCTCCCTGCCTTGCGGCCGGCAACACCTGCGTGCTGAAGCCGGCCGAGTGGTCGCCGCTTTCCGCCTGGATGCTGGCGCGCATCTTCGCCGAGGCCGAGCTCCCCCCGGGGGTGGTGAACGTCGTGCAGGGGTACGGGGAGGAGGCGGGGGCACCGCTCGTCGCCCACCCGGGCGTCCAGCTGATCAGCTTCACCGGCGAGACCACCACCGGCAAGATCATCATGCGGACCGGTGCCGAGACGCTGAAACGCTATTCCTTCGAACTCGGCGGCAAGAGCCCCGCGATCGTCTTCGCCGACGCCGATCTCGACCGGGCGCTCGACGGGGTGATCTTCCAGATCTTCAGCCTAAACGGGGAGCGCTGCACCGCGAACTCGCGACTTTTGGTCGAGCGCCCGGTGTATGCCGAGTTCGTTGAGCGGGTCGTCGCGCGGGCCCGGAAGATCCGGGTCGGGCATCCCCTGGATCCCGAGGCCGAGGTGGGGCCGCTCATCCACCCCGAGCACCTGACCCGGGTGGAGGCTTTCGTCGAGGAGGCCAAGCGGGAGGGGGCCCGGGTGCTCGCCGGCGGGCACCGGGTGGGGAGCGAGGGGAATTACTACGCCCCCACCGTGCTCGAGGTCCGTCCCGGGATGCGGATCGAGCAGGAGGAGGTCTTCGGGCCGGTGCTCGGGGTCATGCCCTTCGACGACGAGGACGAGGCGGTGCGGATCGCCAACGGGGTGCGTTACGGGCTCGCCGCCTACGTCTGGACCCGGGACGTGACCCGCGCCCACCGGCTCGCCCGCCGGATCGAGGCGGGGATGATCTGGATCAACAGCCACAACGTTCGCCACCTCCCCACCCCCTTCGGGGGGATGAAGGAGTCGGGGATCGGGCGCGAGGGCGGGGACTACAGCTTCGCCTTCTACACCGAGGAAAAAAGCGTCATGGTCCCGCTCGGCGAGCACCCGATCCCGCGCTTTGGAAAGGAGGGAAGCTAGTGGCCCGGACGGGTGCGGAGTACATCGAGGCCCTGCGGACGAACCCCCCGAACCTCTGGCTCAAGGGGGAACGGGTGGAGGACCCCACCACCCACCCCGCTTTTGCCGGGGTCGTGCGTTCGATGGCGGCGCTTTACGACCTGCAGCACGACCCGGCCTGGCGGGAGCGGCTTACCTACCCCTCTCCCAAGACCGGCCAGCCGGTGGGGATGAGCTTCCTCGAGTCCAAGACCCGGGAGGACCTCCGGCGGCGCGGGATCGCCTACAAGGTCTGGGCGGACCGCACCCTTGGCCTGATGGGGCGCACCCCCGACTACCTGAACGCGGCCCTTACCGCCTACGCCCAGGCGGCCGAGTTCTTCGCCCAGGGGGACCCGCAGTTCGCCGAGAACGTGCGGAATTACTACGAGTACGTCCGCGAGCACGACCTCTGCACCACCCACGCGCTCACCAACCCCCAGGTCAACCGGTCCAAGGGGCCCGCCGAGCAGCCCGACCCCTACATCCCGGTGGGGGTGGTCCGCGAGACCAAGGAAGGGGTGATCGTGCGGGGCGCCCGCATGCTCGCCACCCTTCCGCTGGCCGACGAGATCCTGGTTTTTCCCTCCACGGTCCTCAAGAACGAGCCGGGGGCCGAGCGGTACGCCCTTGCCTTCGCGCTGCCCACCAACACCCCCGGGCTGCACTTCGTGTGCCGGGAGCCGCTCGCCGGGGACTCGGCCTTCGATCACCCGGTCTCCTCGCGCTTTGAGGAGATGGACGCGATGGCGATCTTCGATGACGTGCTCGTGCCCTGGGAGCGGATCTTCATCCTCGGCTCGGTGGAGCTTACCAACCGGGCCTACGCCGACACCGGCGCGCTCCACCACATGGCCCACCAGGTGGTGGTCCACAAGGTGGCGAAGACCGAGGCCTTCCTCGGGCTGGTGGCGCTCATGGCTGAGGGCATCGGGGCCGACCGCTTCGGGCACGTGCAGGAGAAGATCGCCGAGGTCATCGTCTACCTCGAGGCGATGCGGGCGTTTTGGCGGGCGGCGGAGGAGGAGGGCGAGGCCAACGCCTACGGGGTCTTCGTCCCCAGCCGGGCCAAGCTCGACGGAGCCCGCAACCTTTACCCCCGGCTCTATCCCCGCATCCGGGAGATCGTCCAGCAGATCGGGGCGGGGGGGTTGATCCTCCTGCCCTCGGAGCGGGATCTCGAGGGACCGCTCGCGGAGGCGATGGCGAAATACCTGCAGGGACGGAACCTCGAGGCGCGTAAAAAGCTCCAGCTCTTCCGGCTGGCCTGGGACATGACCCTTTCCGGGTTCGGCGCCCGGCAGGAACTCTACGAGCGCTTCTTCTTCGGGGACCCGGTGCGGATGTACCAGGCGCTCTACGAGGTATACGACAAGGAGCCCTACAAGGAGCGAATCCGCCGGTTCCTGGGATGGGAGGACTAGATGCGGCCGAATGTGGTGCGGATCGGTCAGATCGGGCTCTACGTCCGGGACCTCGCGGCCTCCCGGGAGTTCTACGAAGGCCTGCTCGGCTTCGTGGTGGCGGCCGAGCGACCGGGGGAGCTCTACCTCCGGGGTTATGAGGAGCGGGCCTGGAGCCTCTGGCTGAAACAGGCCCCCGAGCCCGGTTTGATCTGGATAGGCTACAAGGTAGCTTCGGAAGAGGACCTCGATCGCCTCCTGGCGCTCGCGCGCGAGCGGGGGCTTCCCGCCCGGGAGGAGGAGGGCTTCGAGCGGCCGCGGATGGTCCGGATGCAGGACCCCACCGGCTTTCCCCTGGTCTTCTACCACCGGGAGCACAAGCACGAACGGCTGCTCCAGGCCTACCACCGGTACCGGGGACCGGGGGTCTTGCGGATCGACCACGCCAACGTCTTTACCCCCCGGGTCGCCGAGACCCTGGCCTTCTACCGCGAGGCGCTGGGCTTCCGGCTGACCGAGTACACCGAGGACGACCAGGGGAGGCTCTGGGCCGCTTGGGTGCATCGCAAGGGGAACGTCCACGACCTTGCCTTCACCAACGGCGAGGGCCCCCGGCTCCACCACTTCGCCTACTGGCTTCCCGATCCCATGAGCATCATCCGCGCCGCCGACATCCTGGCGGGGGCGATGGCCACCGATCGGATCGAGCGGGGACCGGGGCGCCATGGGATCTCGAACGCGATGTTCCTCTACCTCCGGGACCCCGACGGGCACCGGATCGAGCTCTACACCTCCGACTACCTGACCGTGGACCCCGACTTCGAGCCGGTGCGCTGGAGCCTGAACGACCCCCGGCGGCAGACGCTCTGGGGGCACCGGACGCCCCGGAGCTGGTTTCTGGAGGGGAGCCGGGTAGAGGCCTTTGAGGGCGGGTTCGTGCCCACCGAGGCCCCTGAGCTCGAAGGTTTGCCGGAGCACGTGACATGAACGACCGCGGCATCGTCGCAGTGGTGGGGGCCGGCACCATGGGGCGGGGCATCGCCCAGGTGGCGGCGACGGCGGGCTTTACCGTGCTGCTTTACGACGCCCGCCCGGAGGCGGTGACGGCGGCGCTGGAGCGCATCGAGGCCTCGCTCCAAAGGGCCCGGGAGCGGGGGCGGCTGGCGCAGGCCCCCGAGGAGGTGCTCGGCCGGATCCGCCCGGTGGCCGACCTGGCGGGGCTCGCCAGCGCCGGATGGGTGATCGAGGCGGTGCCGGAGGAGCTCGAGCTCAAGCGCCGCCTCCTCGCCGAGCTCGGGGCCGAAAACCCCCGGGCGGTGCTCGCCAGCAACACCTCGACCCTCTCGATCACCGCGCTCGCCCGGGGCGTGCCCGGACCCGAGCGGGTCCTGGGCCTGCACTTTTTCAACCCCGCGCCCCGGATGCCCCTGGTCGAGGTGATCCCGGGGGTCGAGACCCATCCCGAGGTGCTCGGGCGGGCGGTGGCCTTCGTGCGCGAGCTGGGCAAGGAGCCGGTGGTGGCCAAGGACCGCCCCGGCTTCATCGTCAACCGGATCGCCCGCCCCTACTACGGCGAGGCCCTGGTGCTCGCCGGCGACGGGGTACCGTTTGCCACCATCGACCGGATCCTGCGGGGACTCGGTTTTCCCATGGGCCCCTTCGAGCTCATGGACCTGATCGGGCTCGACGTGAACTTCGCCGCCACCAAGAGCGTCTGGGAGCAGAGCTTTTACCTCTCCCGTTACCGCCCGCACCCGTTGCAGGCCGAGCGGGTGGCGGCGGGCTGGCTGGGACAGAAGACCGGCCGGGGGTTTTACGCCTACCCCCGCGAACCCGAGCCGGAACCGGAGCTCCCGGAGCCCCACCCCCTGGCGGTCCACCTGGTGGGCGGGGGTCCCCTGGCCGGCATCCTGGCCTCGCGCCTAGCTCCCACGGCCCCGGAAGAGGCCGACCTGATCGTCGACCTGCGGGTTTCCCTCGGGGAGAAGGCCTACCCCGAGGGCGTGCCCCCCGGCCGGCCGGTGCTCACCCTGGCCTGGGCCCACTCGGCGAGCCTGGCACGGCCGCGTTATCCCGAGGCCCGGGGGGTGTACGGGTTCTCCCTCGTTCCCCCCTACGCCGCGGGCCAGCCGATGGAGCTCCTTGCCCCGGAGGGGGAGGAGGTCCCGCCCTGGCTCGCCGGCTTCGCCCGGGCGCTGGGGTTTACCCCGGTCGTGCTTCCCGACCAGCCGGGGGGGGTGGCGTTCCGAATCCTCGCGATGCTCGCCAACGAGGCTTTCTCGGCGCTCAGGGAGGGGCTCGCCGAGGCCGAGACCCTCGATCGGGCCATGGAGCTCGGTACCCGCTACCCCCGCGGGCCCCTGGCCTGGGCGGAGCTCTTTGGGCTTCCCGCGCTCGTCGCCGGGCTGCGCGGCCTGAAGGACGAGCTCGGGGAGGAACGGTATCGGCCGGATCCGCTGCTCGTACGCCGGGCGGCGGTCGGTGAATAGGAGGTGAGGGATATGCGAAAAGGGTTGGTTTGGTTGGGCGCGTTCGTGCTGGCGACGGCGCTGGCCCAGGCCGAGGTGCGGGTCGGGGTGACCCTCTCGGCCACCGGGCCGGCGGCCTCGCTCGGGATTCCGGAGAAGAACACCCTGCTCCTGATCGAGGCCGGCAAGCTCGACCGCATGCCCAAGGGCGTGACCGTGCGGTTTTTCATCCTTGACGACGGCACCGATCCCACCGCCGCGGTCAAGAACACCAAGAAGCTGATCCAGGAAAACCGGGTGCACCTGATCATCGGGGGCACCACCAGCCCCAACTCGCTGGCGATGATCGACGCGGTGGCCGAGGCCGGGGTGCCCTTCATCTCGCTGGCGGCGGCCAAGGCGATCGTCGCACCGGTGGACGAGAAGCGCTACTGGGTCTTCAAGACCCCCCAGACCGACGAGCTCATGTCCCAGGCGGTGGTCCAGGACATGGTTGCCCGCGGCTACAAGACCGTCGCCTACCTGGGCTTCAACACCGCCTACGGCGAGGGCTGGGCGCGGGAGTTCGAGAAGGCCGCCAAGGCCGCCGGCCTCGAGGTGGTGGCGAGCGAGCGTTACTCGCCTAAGGACACCTCGGTCACCGGTCAGGTGCTCAAGATCCTCTCCCGGCGTCCGGACGCGGTCTTGATCGGGGCGGCCGGAACGCCCGCGGTGCTGCCCCAGCGCACCCTGGTGGAAAAGGGCTACAAGGGGCAGATCTACCAGACCCACGGGGTGGCGAACCCCGCCTTCCTCAAGGTGGGCGGCGAGTTCGTGGAGAACACCCTGCTGCCCGCCGGTCCCATCCTGGTCGCCGCCCAGCTTCCGGACGCCTTCCCCTCCAAGCGGGTGGCGCTCACCTACATCGCCGCCTACGAGGCCGCCCACGGGGTCGGGAGTTACTCGACCTTCGGAGGGCACGCCTACGACGCCTGGTTGATCGCCCGGGACGCGATCGAGCGGGCGCTCCAAAAGGCCGACCCCGGGGATCTCGCGGCTTTCCGCAAGGCGCTGCGCGACGCCATCGAGGGAACCCGGGGCGTGGTCGGGACCCACGGCGTCTTCAACCTGAGCCCCACCGACCACCTCGGCCTCAAGTTCGAGGAAGCGGCGGTGATCGTGCGGGTCAAGGACGGCAAGTGGGAGCTCGAGCGTAGCTTCCGCTAAGGCAAGGAAAGGGCGGGCATGGACCCCCTGATCTTCGGCTTTCTGCTTTCCGACGGCTTGATCAACGGCGCGCTTTACGCCCTGGTGGCGCTCGCGCTGGTGCTGGTCTTCGCGGTCACCCGGGCGATCCTCATCCCGCTCGGGGAGTGGGTGCTTTTTGCCCCCCTCACGCAAGCGATGCTGCTCGAGGGGAAGCTGCCCGGAACCGTCTGGCTTTCGGCCGGGCTGCTCCTCATCTGGGCGGGGCTGGACCGCCGGCGGGGGCGCACCCCCCTCTGGCTTTTCCTGGCCGCCCTCGGCGTGGTGGGGGTGGGGTTTTTGGGGCGTTCCGTGCCCGCCCTGGCCTTCCTGGCGGCGCTTTTGGTGGTACTCCCGATCGGCCCCGCCAGCTTTCGGATCTTCTTCGAGCCGCTTCCGGGGGCGAGCGTGCTCGTGTACCTCATCCTGGCGGTGGGGTTGCACTTCGTGTTTCAGGGGCTGGGGCTTGCCTTCTTCGGGCCCGAGCAGTTCCGCCTTCCCGCGCTCTGGCCCGGGGAGGCGGCGCTCGCCGGGCTGCCGGTGCCCCGCCAGGGGATCCTGCTGATCCTGGCCGCCGCCGTGCTGATGGTGTTGCTCTACCTCTTTTTCCGGCGATCCCTTTATGGCAAGGCGTTGCGGGCGGCGGCGGTGAACCGGATCGGCGCCCGTCTGGCCGGGATCAGCGTTCGGGAGGCGGGACGGGTGGCCTTCTTGCTGGCCACCGGCATCGGTGCCCTGGCCGGGCTCCTGGTCGCCCCCCTCTCCAACGCCAGCTACGAGATGGGGTTTCTTTTGGGCTTGAAGGGCTTCGTGGCGGCGATCGTCGCCGGGCTCGTGAGCTATCCGCTGGCGGTGGCCGGGGGGGTGCTCGTGGGTGTGCTCGAGTCGTTCAGCTCGTTCTTCGCGAGCGCCTACAAGGAGGCAATCGTCTTCGCCCTCTTGCTCCCGGTTCTGGCCTGGCGAAGCGTGAGCTCGCGGGTGCTGGAGGAGGAGGAATGACCGCGGTGCTCTTGCTCCTGCTCCTGGTGCTGCCCTGGATCGTCCCGCCCTTTTACCAGACCCTCTTCGTCTTCTACGCGATCGCCACCCTCGTCGTCCTCGGACTGCATCTCCTCACCGGGCTCGCCGGCCTGACCAGCTTCGGCCAGGCTGCCTTCATGGGGGTGGCCGGCTACACCAGCGCCCTGCTCGCCCTGAGGCTCGGGGTCTCCCCGTGGCTGGGGCTTTTGGCCGGGTTGCTCGCTACCCTGGTCTTCGCGCTGGTGCTGGGATTGCTCACCGTGCGGCTCAAAGGGCACTACCTCCCCCTCGCCACCATCGCCTGGCAGGTGGCGCTTTACATCGTGATGGGGAGCTGGGTAGCCCTGACCGGGGGGCGGACCGGGCTTTCGGATCTGCCCCCGGTGGCGGTCTTCGGCTTCGAGCTCCGGGACCCGCGGGCATACCACTACCTCGCCTGGGGACTTCTCCTGCTCTACGCCCTCGGCCTCTACCGGCTGATCCACAGCCGCCACGGGCGGATGATCCGGGCGCTCAAGGGCGACGCGGTGGCGGCCGCCTCCTTTGGCGCCCGGCCCCCCTCGCTCCGGCTTTGGACCTTCGTCCTGGCCGCGCTGGGCGCGGGGCTTGCCGGGTGGCTCTATGCGCACTTCGTGCGCTTCGTGAACCCGAGCCCCTTTTCCCTCGAGGCCTCGATCTTCTACCTGATCATGGCGGTGGTCGGAGGGGTCGGCTCCTTCGCCGGCGCCTTCCTCGGGGCGGGGCTGCTGACCGGGCTCGAGCAGTGGCTCAAGGACCTCGTTCCCCTGGTCCTCGGCAAAAGCGGCAACTACGAGGTGATCGCCTACGGGCTGATCCTGGTGGCGATCCTGCATCTGGCACCCCGGGGGCTCTGGCCCTGGATCGAGGCCCGCCTGCCCCGGCGCGTTCCCGACCCCCCGGAGGGCGAGGGGCTCCCCGCCCGCGCCGAGCCGGTGGAGGAGGAGATCCTGCTCGAGGTCGAGGGGATTTGCAAGAGTTTCGGCGGGCTGCTCGCGGTCAATCGGCTTTCCTTTTCCGTGCGCCGGGGGGAGATCCTGGGCCTGATCGGGCCCAACGGGGCCGGTAAGTCCACCACCTTCCACCTGATCGCGGGGGTCTTGAGGCCGGATCGGGGACGGGTCCGGTTTCGGGGCCAGGAGATCACCGGAAGGTTCCCCTTCGAGACCGTTCGCATGGGGCTCGTGCGTACCTTCCAGCACCCCCACCTCTTTCCCGAGATGACCGTGCTGGAGAACGCGATGCTCGGTACCTACCCCCGGACCCGGGCGCCGATGCTCGCCTCGATGCTCGGGCTTGATCGGACGGAGGAGCGAAGGGCCGCGGTCGAGGCCTTTCGCGCTCTGGAGCGGGTGGGTCTGGCGGAGAAGGCCTTTTTGAAGGCGGGTGCACTCTCGCTCGGGGAGCAGCGCAAGCTCGAGGTCGCCCGGGCCCTCGCCGCCGATCCCGTCCTCCTGCTCCTGGACGAGCCCGCCGCCGGGCTTCGCGCGGGGGAGAAGCGGGCCCTCGCGGCGCTGATCCGCCGCCTACGCGACGAGGGGATTACCGTGCTGCTCGTCGACCACGACATGGAGCTGGTCATGCGCCTGGTGGACCGGGTGGTGGTGATGCACTACGGCGAGAAGATCGCCGAGGGACCGCCGGAGGCGGTGCAGCGGGATCCGGCGGTGCGGGAGGCCTACCTCGGGGGGGTGACCTGATGCTCGCGGTCCGGGGCCTCGAGGTCCGCTACCACGCCGCGGTGGCGGTGGACGGGATCGACCTCCACGTCGAGGAAGGCGAGGTGGTGGCCCTGATCGGCCCGAACGGGGCGGGAAAGACGAGCACGTTGCTCGCCCTTTTGGGGTTGGTGACGTGCCGGGGGGAGGTGCGCTACCGCGGCGAGGTCCTCGCCGGGCTCGAGCCCGAGGAGCGGGTGGCCCGCGGCCTGGTGCTGGTCCACGAGCGGCGTCACCTTTTCGGCTCGATGACCGTGGAGGAAAACCTCCTGCTCGGGGCCTTTGCCCGTTACAAGCGCGGGGAGCGGGGGATTTGGGGGGAGCTCGAGCGGGTCTACGCACGCTTTCCCCGCCTGGCGGAGCGCCGTCACCAGCTGGCCGCCACCATGTCCGGGGGGGAGCAGCAGATGCTGGCCATTGGCCGGGCGCTGATGGCCCGCCCGAGGCTCTTGCTGCTGGACGAGCCCTCGCTCGGGCTTGCACCCCTGATCGTTCAGGAGATCTTCGGCATCCTCGCGGGGCTCAAGGCCGAGGGAACGACGATCCTCCTGGTGGAGCAAAACGCGCGTGCGGCGCTCGAGCTCGCCGACCGCGGCTACGTCCTCGAGGCCGGGCGGATCGTCCTCGAGGGGCCGGCCGCGGCGCTTCGGGACGACCCCAGGGTGGTCGAGCACTATCTGGGCATTCCGGGGGAGGAGTCGCGGTGAGGGATCCCTTCATGGAGACCCTGGGCATCGAGGTGGAGCGCCTCGAGCCGGAGGTCGTTCGCCTGGCGCTCAGGGTACGGGAGGATCACGCCAACCTGCACGGTACCGCGCACGGGGGGGTCCTTTACGCCCTGGCCGACGCCGCCTTTGCCCTGATCTCGAACCTCGGGACCCGGGCGGTGGCCCTTTCCACCCGCATCGACTACTTCCGACCGGTGTCGGTGGGAGAGCGGCTGGAGGCGGTGGCCGAACCGGTGTTCCGGGGCCGGCGAACCGCCAACTACCGGGTGCGGCTTTCGGTCGAAGGGCGGTTGGTCGCCCAGTTCGTGGGTACGGTGTTTCATCTGGAGGCGCCATGAGGGAAGCGTGGATCGTGGAGGCGGTGCGCACGCCGATCGGTCGTTACGGGGGGGCGCTCGCCCCGGTGCGGCCCGACGACCTCGGGGCGATCGTGCTCGAGGCTCTGATGGATCGGGCCGGCGTCCCCAAGGAGGCGGTCGAGGACGTCTACATGGGCTGCGCCAACCAGGCGGGGGAGGACAATCGCAACGTCGCGCGGATGAGCCTCCTTCTCGCCGGCTTTCCGGTGGAGGTGGCCGGGGTCACCGTCAACCGGCTTTGCGGATCCGGCCTGGACGCGGTGATCCAGGCGGCCCGGGCGATCGCCGTGGGGGAGGCCGAGGTGGCGATCGGGGCCGGGGTCGAGTCGATGAGCCGGGCGCCCTGGGCGGTTCCCAAGCCCGAGACCGGCTACCCCCGGGGGAGCCTCCCCATGTACGACACCGCCCTCGGCTGGCGCTTCGTCAACCCCCGGATGGAGGCGACCCACGGTACCGAGAGCATGGGGGAGACGGCCGAAAACCTGGCGGAGATGTACCGCATCCCCCGCGAGGCCCAGGATCGCTTCGCCCTCGCCTCGCACCGGAAAGCGGTGGCCGCGATCGACGCCGGACGCTTTGCCGAGGAGATCGTTCCGGTCGAGGTTACGACCCGCAAGGAGCGCTACACCGTCTCGGTCGACGAAGGGCCACGCCGCGACACCAGCCTGGAAAAGCTCGCCCGGCTCCGGCCCGCCTTCCGGGAAGGGGGTACGGTAACCGCCGGCAACAGCTCCTCCCTCAACGACGGGGCGGCGGCGGTGCTTCTCGTTTCCCCGGAGTTCGCCCGCGCCCACGGCCTCAAGCCCATGGCCCGGCTGCGGGCGGCGGGGGTGGCCGGGGTGCCGCCGCGGATCATGGGGATCGGACCGGTTCCCGCCACCCGGAAAGCCCTCGCCCGCGCCGGACTTACCCTCGACGATCTGGACCTCATCGAGCTGAACGAGGCCTTTGCCGCCCAGTCGCTGGCGGTTTTGGCGGAGTGGGGCCTCGATCCCGAGGACGAACGGTTGAACCCCAACGGAGGTGCGATCGCGCTCGGCCACCCTCTCGGTTGCTCCGGCGCCCGCATCCTCACCACGCTGCTTCACGAGATGCGCAGGCGGGAGGCGGCCTTGGGCCTGGCCACCATGTGCATCGGCGTGGGCCAGGGGATCGCGGCGGTGGTCGAGCGCGTCGATTAAGGGAGGTGAGCGGATGTTCCAGCCCGAGATCGAAACCCTGCCCCGGGAGCGCCTCACCGCGCTCCAGGACGAGCGCTTGCGGAGGATCGTCGCTTACGTGTACGAGCGGGTACCGTTTTACCGGCAAAAGCTCGACGAGGCGGGGATCCGCCCCGAGACCTTCCGGGGACTTGCCGAGCTCTACCGGCTTCCCTTTACCAAAAAGCAGGACCTCCGGGACCACTACCCCTTCGGGCTCTTTGCCGTGCCCCGGGAGGAGGTGATCCGGATTCACGCCTCTTCGGGGACGACCGGCAAGCCCACGGTGGTGGGGTACACCCGGCGGGATATCGAGCTCTTCGCCGAGGTCAACGCCCGGAGCCTGGCGGCCGCCGGGGCCCGCCCGGGGATGATGCTCCACAACGCCTACGGTTACGGCCTCTTCACCGGCGGCCTCGGGGTCCACTACGGCGCCGAGCGGCTCGGCCTCACCGTGGTTCCGGTCTCCGGGGGGATGACCGAGCGGCAGATCACGCTCATCCAGGACTTCAAGCCGGACGTGATTACCGCCACCCCCAGCTACCTCCAGACCCTGGCCGAGGAGTTCAAGAAGCGGGG
>JALSJG010000145.1 GCA_026989475.1 Thermaceae bacterium
CCGCCTCCGCCTTCCGCCGGGGCACGACGATGAAGAGAATCGGCACCTCCCCTTCCCGGCCCTCGCCGCGCACCAGGGTGACCCCGTAGCCGGCCTCCCGAAGCGCCCGGACCAGGGCATCGGCCCCCTCCCGGACGATCGTCCGGATCAGCACCTGCCCGGGGGCGAACCAGGCCTCGAGGGTCATCCCGATCGCGGTTCCGCTCGCGAACCCCGCGGCGAACGCGAACATGTTAAGGGGCGAGTCCAGCCGGGCAAAGACCCGACTGATCGCCACGATCCAGACCAGGGACTCGAAAAACGCGAGCACCGCCGCCGCCCGGCGCTGCCCGCGGACCATCATCACCACCCGCACGGTGGATAGCGGCACGTCCACGAGCCGCAAAAGGAAAATCGTAAGGGCCCCAAACAGGGTCTCCACGTCCCAAGTTTGGCAAAAGTACCCTAGCGGTGCCAGTCCTTAAGATGCCGGTGCACGATGGGCACCGTCGCGAGAAGGGCGAAGAGCGCGAGGTCCAGCCGGCCGGCGTAACCGAAGGCCACCAGCGGGAAAAGCGCCGCCGAGAGCAGGGCCGAGCGGTAGGGACTTCGGGTCGCGGCCCAGAAGATCAAAAAGACCCCGAAGGCGAGAGCCACGAGCCTCGGATCCACCGCCACGGCCGCCCCCACCGCGGGGGCGATCCCCTTACCCCCGCGAAAGAGCAAGAAGGGAGAGTAGGCGTGTCCCCAGACCGCCGCCGCTCCCGCGGCGAGCGCCCCGGGAACGCCACCGTAGGCCCCGCCGAAGGCCACCGCGAGAAAGCCCTTCGCTAGGTCAAGAAAAAGCACCAAAAACCCGGGCACCGGCCCCAGCACGCGGATCGCGTTCAGGGCCCCCGGGTTTTTCGACCCCAGGGCAAGGAGGTTTTTACGCCGGAGCAGCCCGAATAGCACCGCGAAGGGCACGGCGCCGAGGAGGTAGCCCGCGATCAGGGCCCGGATCATCGCCCGCGGAAGTAATACTCCCGGTTCGGCTTGACCCCGAGGGCGTTTAAAAGCCGGTTGGTGTAGTTGAACATGGCGGCGACCTCGGCGGCCTCGAAGATCGCCTCGTCGTCCAGGCCCACCGAGCGCAGCGCCTCGATGTCCTCGAGCTCAAGCCGCGCCGAGTTCAGGGTCATGGCCTCGGCGAAGGCGAGCAGCGCCCGCTCGCGCTCCGAGAGCTCCTCCACCCGGCGCCAGTTGGCCACGATGCGATCCGGCAAGGTGGGGTCCCCGGTGAGCTCGCGCAGATAAGAACTGTGGGAGGCGAGGCAGTACTCGCATTCGTTCAGGCGGGAGACCACGAGCGCGATCATCTCCCGCTCGGCCCGGGAGAGCTTCCCCTCTCCCCGCATCAGGGGGTCGTAATAGCGCCACCAGGCGAGGAGGTGGTCCGGCCTTAAAGCCAGGGCGCGAAGCACGTTGGGCACGAAGCCGAACTTCTCCTCGGCGGCCCGCATGAGCTCTTTTAGCTCCTCAGGGAGCTCGGTGGGCTCCGGCACCCGGAGCCAGCCGATCAAAGGCCCGCCTTCGCCCATTTCCTGGGCACCTCCCGCCTTAGAAAATCCACGATCTCCTGGGTTAGGGTACCCGGTCCGAAGACCGCGGCCACCCCCATCGCGAGGAGCTTGGGCACGTCCTCGTCGGGAATGATCCCGCCGCCGAAGAGCAGGATGTCCGAGGCCCCCTGTTCGTCCAAAAGCCGCTTTACCTCGGAGAAGTAGTGCATGTGCGCGCCCGAGAGGATCGAAAGCCCGATCGCGTCCACGTCCTCTTGCAACGCAGCGGAGACGATCATCTCCGGGGTCTGGCGCAGCCCCGTGTAGATCACCTCCATCCCCGCGTCCCGGAGCGCCCGGGCCACCACCTTGGCCCCCCGGTCGTGGCCGTCGAGGCCCGGCTTAGCGATGAGTACCCGGATCTTGCGGTCCATTGCGTTCATTTTATTGGGTACGTGGTACGTAGCGCGCAGTGCGCGGGAAAGAGATGAACCACGTACCTCTAGACCATCACCGGCTCCTCGTAGATCCCGTACACCTCCCTGAGCACGTCCATCATCTCGCCCAGGGTGGCGTAGGCGAGGGCGGCCTCGACGAAGTGGGGCATGGTGTTCCGACCGGTGACCGCCGCCTGACGGATCCCCTCGAGCGCCTCCTTCACCCGCGCTTCGTCGCGTTCCCGTCGCACCCGGGCGAGCCTTTCGGCCTGCACCCGCTCCACCTCGGGGTCGACAAGGAGGATCGGCACCTCGATCTCCTTCTCGTCCTTGAAGGCGTTTACCCCCACGATGATCCGCTCGCCCGACTCCACCTCCTGCTGGTAGCGATAGGAGGCGTCGGCGATCTCCCGCTGGAAGTAGCCATTCTCGATGCCGCGAATCACCCCGTAGAGGGTAGGGTACGGCGTCCCCTCGCCCATCTTGCGGATCGCCTCGATGTAGTTCCGGGCCTCCTCCTCCACCTTGTCGGTAAGCCACTCGACGTAGTAGC
>JALSJG010000146.1 GCA_026989475.1 Thermaceae bacterium
CGGCCGGGCCGCGCTCATCCAGACCGCGGCGGCGGCGGCCTCCTCCCCCCGGGCGAGGAGCTCGTGGACCACGTACCCGCCCATGCTGGCCCCGAGGAGGTAAAAGGGCAGGCCGGGAAAGCGGGCCCGGAGCCAGGCGAGGAGCCGGGGCGCTTCCTCGATCGAGGCGAGCTGGGCCTCGACGATCCGGCGCTTATCCTTGAAGACCTCGCTTCCGTCTCCCCGCTCGCCGTGGTGAAGGGCGTCCGGGTGCAGGGTGGCGAGGCCGAGCTCGTGGAGGGGGGTGGCGAGCTCGGCGGTGCGCTCCTTGCTGCCCCCGGCGCCGTGCAAAAAGAGCACCGCGCCCACCGGTCGCGCGGGCGAGATCAAGAGGGCGGGGATGCCCTCAACCGCGAGGCGTTCCTTCGTCATTGGGCCTCCAGGCGGAAAGCCAGCCGGCGGCGGCCTCGGCCATCCCCGGGGTGAGCTCGTGGCCGGCGCCCGCCACCTTCAAGAGGCCAAGCCGGCCCGGGTGGCGGGCGTAGGCGGGGCGAAGGCTCTCGAGCGTGTGCTCGACGAGCTCGAGGGCGACGATCTCGTCATCCTCACCGTGGATTTGGAGCAGGGCCGTGGGGGGGTAGGCGTTGGCGCGGGCTAGCGGGCTCTCCGCGCCTTCAGGTAGGGGCACGTTGGGGATCGCCCCCATGCCAAAAAGCGCCGCCGCCACCGGACGGGCGAGCCTTCGGCTGATGAGTTCATGCCAGACGTAGGCCCCCATCGAGAACCCGGCGGCGTAAAGGGGCAGGCCGTGTTCCGTCTGCCAGCGGGGAACCGCCTCGGCGAGCTCGGGGATCCAGTCGGCCACCACTTGCGCGGCGTGGGCCGCGAGCGCCTCCCAGTCGTCGGTGGGGAAGCCCTCGGGCCGGGCCCGCGGGCCGTGGTCCGGGGCCGCGGGGAGGACGACCACGAAACCCGACCTCAGAAAAACGGGGACCGCCGCCTCCAGGTAGCCGGGGTCGGAGGCGTAACCGTGCAGGAAGACGAGGAGCCCGCGGGGCGGCTCTTCGGGAATGCGGGTCAGGGCTTCCATGGCTAGCGGAAGAGCGCCGAGACCGACTCGCCCCGGTGGATGCGCCAGATCGCCTCGGCGAAGAGCGGCCCCACCGGGAGCACCTTGAGCTTTTCCGGCAAGGGTTCTGGAGGCGGGCAGGTGTCGGTGGCCGCCACCTCCCGGATCGGGCTCTTTTGGATGCGCTCGAGCGCCGGCCCCACGTAGACCCCGTGGGCCACGGCGGCGTAGACCTCCCGGGCGCCGTGCTCGATCAAGGTCTCGGCGGCCTTGACCAGGGAGCCCGCGGTGGAGACCTCGTCGTCCACGATAAGGGCGATCTTGCCCCGGACGTCCCCCACCAGGCTGCGGGCCTTTACCTGGGTGTCGGTGATCCGCTCCTTTTCGATGAAGGCGAGGGGCAAGGAGAGCCGTTTCGCCACCGCGCTCGCCCGCTTGATCCCGCCGGCGTCGGTGGCGACGACCACGGCGTGATCGAGCTCCTCGAGCCGGGTGGCGAAGTGGTTCGCGATCACCGTCTCGGCCGAGAGGTGATCGAGGGGGATCTTGAAAAACCCGTGCACCTGCGGCGAGTGCAGGGTCATGGTGAGCACCCGGTCGGCTCCAGCGGTCTCGATCAGATCGGCGATCAGCCGGGCCGCGATGGAGATCCGGGGCTCGTCCTTCTTGTCGCTTCTGGCGTAGGAGAAGTAGGGGATCACCGCGGTCACCCGGTGGGCGCTCGCTCCCTTGGCGGCGTCGATCATCATCAGAAGCTCGAAGAGGTGGTCCTGGACCGGGGGGGTGAGCGACTGCACGATGAAGACGTCGGCCTCCCTGAGCGACTCCTCGAAGCGCACGAAGAGGTTGTCGTTGGCGAACTTTTGGGTGGTGCTCCTTCCTAGGGGGAGGTCCAGGGCTTCGGCGATGGATCGCGCGAGTTCCGGGTTCGAGCGGCCGGAGAAGACCTTGAGGGGACGCTCCATTCCGGCAGGTAGCATAGCACGGGTGGACGCCGTCGCCCGTGCCCACGCCGGCTTCGATCGCTTCCTCACCGACTACTTGAGGGAAAGCGGTTTCGTTCCAAGCTGCCGCGCGGGCTGCTTTTTCTGCTGCTACGGCTGGGTGGAGGCAAGCCTCGGCGAGGCCGAGCGGGTGCTCGCCCACGCCCCCGCCGAGGCCCGGGCGCGGGCCATTGCCGAAGGGAGGCGGCGGGCCCGCCTCCTCGCCCGGGCCAAGGATGATCCCCGGCTCCCCGAGCGCCACTTCCTTTCGCGTTCGCCCTGCCCCCTCCTCGAGGGCGGGCGTTGCGCGGTCTACGAGGCGCGGCCCTTCGCCTGCCGGGGGGTGCTCACCGACCTCGACCCCGCCTACTGCGCCCCCGGGGCGGTGCGAAGGATGCCAGGCCGGGAGCGGCGCCGCTACCGCGCGCGGCTCGATCCCCGCCGCCACGGCCCCGAGCACTACCTCCGCCTCCCCAAGGAGGAGGCCCGAAGGCGGTTCTTCCGGCTCCTGGCCGAGGAGGCGCGGGCAAGGGGTTTCACCCTTTCCGGGGAGCTTTCGGTCCTCCTCTACCTCCCCCAGCACCCGCCCTTTAAAAAGGCGATGGAGCAGGGTCCGCGCGCGGTCCGGGCCTACCTGGCCCGCCGCCGGCTCCTCGGGGGCGCTCACGGGGTTTGGCTTAGACTGGGGTCCCGGAGGTAAGGGGATGCGTTACATCTTCGTCACCGGCGGCGTGGTGAGCAGCCTGGGCAAGGGGATCGTGACCAGCTCCCTGGGGGCGATCCTTAGGGGGAGGGGGTACCGGGTCACCGCCCTCAAGATCGACCCCTACGTCAACCTGGACGCGGGGACGATGCGGCCCTACGAGCACGGCGAGGTCTTCGTCACCGCCGACGGGGCCGAGACCGACCTGGATATCGGCCACTACGAGCGCTTTTTGGACCGCGACCTCGCCCGCATCAACAACGTCACCACCGGCCAGGTCTACCTCTCGGTGATCCAGAAGGAGCGCCGGGGCGACTACCTCTCCCAGACCGTGCAGGTCATCCCCCACATCACCGACGAGATCAAGGAGCGGATCCGCCTGGTCGCCCGGGAGCAAAACGCCGAGATCGTGATCGTCGAGGTGGGGGGGACGGTGGGCGACATCGAGAGCCTGCCCTTCCTGGAGGCGATCCGCCAGATGCGTTTTGATGAGGGCGCGGAGAACACCCTCTACATCCACCTCACCCTGGTCCCCTACCTCCGCACCTCCGAGGAGTTCAAGACCAAGCCCACCCAGCACTCGGTGGCCACGCTCCGCTCGGTGGGCATTCAGCCCGACATCATCGTGCTGCGCTCGGAGAAGGACGTTCCCGAAGAGGTCAAGAAGAAGGTCGCCCTCTTTACCAACGTCTCCCAGGACTCGGTCTTTACCAGCTACGACGTGGACTTCATCTATGAGGTGCTGCTCGTGCTCGAGGAGCAGGGGCTCGGCAAACGGGTGGAGGCGGGGCTTGGGCTCGAGCCCGTGATCCCGAACCTCGGGGTCTGGCGGGAGGCGGTGGAGATCCTCAAACACCCCGAGCACCGGGTGCGGATCGCGGTCGCCGGCAAGTACGTGAAGATGCCGGACGCCTACCTCTCGCTCCTCGAGGCGCTCCGCCACGGAGGCATCCAAAACCGCGCGGAGGTGGAGATCGTCTGGGTGGACGTGGAGAAGCTCGAGGGGGAGGAGGACCTGGCCGAGGCCTTTCGCGGGGTGGACGGGATCCTGGTGCCCGGGGGCTTCGGCGTGCGCGGCATCGAGGGCAAGATCAAGGCCGCCCGCTATGCCCGCGAGAAGCAGATCCCCTACCTCGGGATCTGCCTTGGGATGCAGGTGGCGGTGATCGAGTTCGCCCGCCACGTGGCCGGTCTTCCCCGCGCGAACTCCACCGAGTTCGACCCCTACACCCCCCACCCGGTCATCGACCTGATGCCGGAGCAACTCGAGGTCGAGGGTCTCGGGGGCACGATGCGGCTCGGCGACTGGCCGATGCGGATTAAGCCGAGCACCCTGCTCTCCCGGGTCTACGGCGGGAAGGAGCTCGTCTACGAGCGCCACCGCCACCGCTATGAGGTGAACCCGAAGTACGTCGGGACCCTGGAGGAGGCGGGACTCGTGGTCTCGGGGGTGACGCCCGGGCTTGCGGGCCGGGGTGAGGGGCTCGTCGAGGCGATCGAGCTCCCCGACCACCCCTTCTTCCTCGGGGTCCAGTCCCACCCCGAGTTCAAGAGCCGCCCCATGCGCCCGAGCCCGCCGTTTGCCGCCTTCGTCGAGGCGGCGCTCGAGCAGCGGCGGCGCACCAGGCTGCTCGCCGGCTAGCGGTAGAGCTCGGCGAACTGGCGGGCGGTGCGGCCGGAGTAGCCCCGGCCCTCGCCGGCGAACCGCAGGGCTTCGGCCCGGATCTTCTCGTCGAGCGGCCGCCCCAGGTGGAGGGCGACCGCCTCCAGGTAGCGGGCCTGGTCGAAGGGCGGGAAGGTGATCACCACCCCGAAGCGGTCGGCGAGCGAGCGGAGCTCTTCGGCGGTGTCCCAGGCGGCCGGGCCCTCGCGGTCGGCCCAGGCCTCCCGCACCAGGTTGCGGCGGTTGCTGGTGGCGAGGATCCAGGTGTTTTGGGGCCTGGCAAAAAGCGAGCCCTCAAGCAGACTTTTCAGCTTCGCCATACGCTCGTCCTGGGGCTCGAAAGCGAGGTCGTCGAGGAAGAGGACAAAGCGGTAGGGAAGCCCCTCGAGCTCCTCGTAGAGCTCGGGCAGGTGGAAAAGCCCCTCGGGAAAAAGCTCGACGAAGCGAAGCCCCCGCTCGGCGTAAGCGAAGAGCAGAGCCCGGGCGGCGGTGGACTTGCCGCTTCCCCTTGCGCCATAAAGCAGCGTGGGGGGGACCGGCTTGCCCGAGAGGAAGCGCTCCGCGAGCCGAGCGAGCTTTTTCTTCTGGGCTTCGTAGCCGACGAGGGCGTCAAGATCCGCGGGTTCTGGGCGCTTTACGACCTCGAGCCGGTCGTTCCAGACGAAGGCCGTGTGGCAGACGAAGGGGGCCCGGCCGTATCGGCGGTAGACCCCGGCGAGCTCGCGGGCCCCACCCTCTTCCAGCACCTTGAGGGCGGCCCACTCCCCCTCGGTCGCCACCCTCACGCCGAGATCGGCGAGCGGATGGCGCTGCCGGAGCTCCTCGCGGAGCTCCCGAAGCCGGATGAGCTCCGCCTCCACCAGCGAGAGCAAGCCGGGCGGCTCGCCGGCGATCAGGACCCGGGAAAGCTTTCGGGCGGAGAGCAGGGCCTGGGCCAGGGCCCAGCCCCAGGGCTCGCCGTGGGGGAGGTCGAACCGGAGCGCGAGCGCGCTGGGGTCGCCTTCCAAGAGGGCGCGGTCGAGCGGGACCAGCACGCGCCCATCCTAAACGAAAAAAGTGGTGGGCCCTGCAGGACTCGAACCTGCAACCCACCGATTAAGAGTCGGTTGCTCTACCAAATTGAGCTAAGGGCCCATGGCCTAGCGGCCAAGCTTTACTTTAGCCTTACCCGAGGGCCCCGTCAAGCTATAGCCCGAGCCCGAGTACCGGCGCCGCCTGGGTGAGGGCGTAGAGGACGAGAAAGCGCCGGCGGTCCGTGCGCCCTTTAGAAAAAGCCTTAGCGCGATCGGGTTGGCCATCGAAGCCACGGGTGCGCCGAACCCGCCGACGTTTACCCCCCAAAGGAGCACTTTCCAAGAGGCGGTCAAGGGAGCCAGGAAGATCGCCGCCGGTGCCTTGCTGAGGACTCGGCAGGGGCCCATCGAGAGGGCGAAGCGGGCGGGGAGCAGGGTCTCGGGGTTGTCCACGAGCAGGAAGAAGGCGGCGAAGGTGAGAAGCAGCCCGTAGTCCACCCGGGAGGGTGACGAGAATCACCCCGAAAAGCGCCGCGAGCACGGGCAGGGGAGTGGAGACCCGGCCCTCCTCCGGTGGGCCGGGAGAAAAAGCGCAGTCGCCGCCAGGGCCAGGAAAAACCCTCCGGCAAGGGGGAGCACGGCTGCGAAAAAGGCGGTGGGGGAGAGGTTGTAGTACCAGTAGAGGTAGAGGTTTTGGGGGTTTCCGAAGGGGGTGAGGGCACTCCCCGCGTTGGCGGCGACGATCAGGAGGGCGGCGAGCTCCGCCCTTTTCTGTCCGAGCGCGAGCGGCATCGCCGCGAAGAGGGCGGCGTCGTTGGTGACGAGGGAGGCGGGCAAGAAGGTCCCGAGCACCCGCTTGGGGCCGAGGGCCTTTCCCGCTTCGAGACGGCGGGCGAGGGCTTCGAAGACCCCTATTGCTCGAGCGCCTTGGTGGCGGTAAAGAGCAGCCAGGGAAGGTAGAGGAGCTCGAGCTCATCGGGGCTGAATTGCGGCCAGGCGCCCCGGAGCGGGGTGGTAAGCACGAGCCCGAGGACGGCGAGGAAAAGGAACGCCTCGCGAAAAAATAGGCGCCCCACGCCTCTACCCTAAGGCGCGGGGCGCGGGACGTTTGAGCCTTAGGAGAGCGACTTCTTTGCCGCCTGGTACTTGGCTTCGGCGACCTCGAAGTTGACCACGTTCCAAAACGCCTGGATGTATTCGGGTCGACGGTTTTGGTACTTGAGGTAGTAGGCGTGCTCCCAGACGTCGAGCCCGAGCACCGGGATGAAGCCTTCCATCACCGGGTTGTCCTGGTTCGGGGTGGAGAAGACGTGGAGCTTGCCAAAGGCGTCGAGGGCGAGCCAGGCCCACCCGGAGCCGAAGCGGGTGGCGGCCGCCTTGTTGAACTTCTCCTTGAAGGCCTCAAAGGAGCCGAAGGTTGCCTCGATCGCCGATTTGAGTTCACCCACCGGTTCCTTGGGGCCGCCCGGGGTGAGGATCTCCCAAAAGAGGCTGTGGTTGAGGTGGCCGCCGCCGTTATTCCGCACCGCGGTGCGGATCTCTTCGGGCAGGGCGGCCAGGTTCCCAACCAGGGTCTCGGCCTCGTACTTGTGCAGGTAGTCGTACTTTTCGAGCGCCGCGTTCAGGTTGTTGACGTAGCCGCCGTGGTGCTTGGTGTGGTGGATCTCCATGGTGCGGGCGTCGATGTGGGGCTCGAGCGCGTCGTAGGGATAGGGCAGTTCAGGAAGCTTGAACGGGTACGGCATACTTCACCTCCAGCTTCAATATAAGCGCCTGGGCACGGGTGAAGTGTGCCCCGGCACCGAAATCCGAGCGGGCTTTAGGGGATTCCCGGCTCGGTCATCCGCCAGGGGTCGAGGAGCTTATTGATCGCTTCCTCGGGAAGGATCCTCTCCTCGAGGAGGAGCTGGCGGATCGTCTTGTTCTCGGCCATGGCCCGCTTGGCGAGCTCGGCCGCCTTGTCGTAGCCGATCACCGGCACCAGACTGGTGACCATGGCCAGCGACCACTCGACGTAGCTTTCGGCCTTTTCCTTGTTGGCCTTCATGCCGCGGACGGCCTTCTCGGCGAAGACCCGGGTGGCGTTGCCCAGCCAGCGGATCGACTCCAGGAGGTTCTTCGCGATCACCGGCATCATCACGTTCAGGTCGAGGTTGCCGTGGGTGTTCGAGATCTGGACCGCGGTGGCGTTGCCAATGGCCTGGGCGGCCACCATCATCAGCGCCTCGTTCATCACCGGGTTGACCTTGCCGGGCATGATCGAGGAGCCGGGCTGGACCGCCGGGAGCTGGATCTCGGCGAGGCCGCAGCGGGGGCCGGAGTTCAGCCAGCGGATGTCGTTGGCGATCTTCATGAGGCTCGTGGCTACGGTGGCGAGCTGGCCGGCGAGCTCGGTGGCGGCGTCTTTTGCGTGCTGGGCCTCGAAGTGGTTTTCCGCCTCGCGGAAGGGGAGGCCGAAGCGCTTCGCGAGCTTTTCCGCCACCCGGCGGCCGAACTCGGGGTGGGTGTTGATCCCGGTACCGACCGCGGTACCGCCCTGGGCAAGCTCGTAGAGCCGGGGCAGGACCGACTCCAGCCGCTCGATCGAGAGCTCCACCTGCCTTGCCCAGCCGCTCGCCTCCTGGCCGAGGCGGATCGGGGTCGCGTCCATCAGGTGGGTGCGGCCGATCTTGACGATCTCGTCCCACTCCTCGGCCTTCTCGGCGAGGGCGTCCCGAAGCTCCCGGAGGGCGGGGAGGAGCACTTCGTGGAGCTCGAGCGCGGCGGAGACGTGGATTGCGGTGGGGATGGTGTCGTTCGAGGACTGGCCCTTGTTGACGTGGTCGTTGGGGTGGACCGGCTCCTTGCCGCCGCGTCGGCCGGTGAGGATCTCGTTGGCCCGGCCGGCGATCACCTCGTTCGCGTTCATGTTGGTCGAGGTGCCGGAGCCGGTCTGGAAGATGTCCACCACGAACTGGTCGTCGAGCTTCCCCTCGATCACCTCCTCGGCCGCCTGCAAAATCGCCTTGGCCCGTTCCTCGTCGAGGAGGCCGAGCTCGAGGTTGGTCTCGGCGGCGGCGTATTTGATCGCCCCCAGGGCCTTGATGAAGGTGCGGGGGAAGCGCAGGCCGCTGATGGGGAAGTTCTCCACCGCCCGCTGGGTCTGGGCGCCGTAGTAGGCGTCGGCGGGGACTTTAAGCTCGCCCAGCGAGTCCCGCTCGATGCGGTACTTCATCGTTCCACCTCCGGGTGGCATTTTAGGCCTTCCCTTTGGGGCAGCTTGTCCCTACTGGCCGGGGCTTTTGTGGACGTGCACCACCTTCCAGCCCTCGGGGTACTTGACCAGTACCCGGGTCTCGTTCACCGTGCGGTGGCGAACCCCTTCCCCGCCCGCCACGGTGAGGAGCAGGGTATAACTCGCCACCGCCACGTTCCCGAAGAGGTCGAGCCGGGGGTCCAGGAGGTCGTAGCGCCAGTCCTCGCCGGCCCCAGCCCAGTCGTGCTCGATCATGAAGGCGTGGAAGCTCTTCCCCTCGATCCGGTGGGGGGTGACGAACCACTCGTAGACCACCACGTCGTCGCTCGTGGTCTCGTCGTAGATCGCCCAGTCGCCGGCGTAGATCGCCGAGAGGTGCCGGTGGAGGGTGGCCCAGACTTCCTCTTCCATGCTTTCATTGTAGGCTCGGGGGGGGTGGAGGCGCGGCTTTGCCCGGTACTGGCCCACCCGCTCGTGCGCTACGGGGTGGGGTTGCTCGCCCTTTTTCTCCTTCTCGTGCTCGCGTTCGCGCTTTTGCCTCCGATCGTCGCCCTCGCGGGGCCGCCGCCCGACCTTTGGTTTTTAGGCTACGGGCCCGAGCGGCTCGCGGGGTTCTTGGGGGCTTTGGGGGAGAAGGGGCGGGCGCTTTACCGGCTCTTTTTGCTCTATGACTTGGGGTTTGCCCCGATCTACGGGGCGGCGCTTTCCGGCTGGCTATGCTACTTCTACCGGGCTCCGGCCTACGCCCGGCTGCCGCTGGCGGCGGCCCTCGCCGACTTGGGGGAAAACCTTTTGCTGCTTTCCCAGCTCGGCCAGCTCCGCCCCGGGCTTGCGGTGCTCGCAGGCTACCTGACCTTCTTCAAGTGGGTGCTGCTGGCCTTCAGCCTGGGGGCGGCGCTCTACGCCCTTCGATTGGGGCGGCGCTAGTAGCTCGGCTGGTACTCGCCGAAGACTTCTCTGAGCGCCCCCGCCACCTCGCCCAGGGTGGCGCGGGCGCGGAAGGCCTCGAGCACATAGGGGAAGAGGTTTTCCTCTCCGCGGGCGGCGGCTTTCAGCCGCTTGAGCGCGGCTTCTACCGGGGCCGGGTCCCGCTCGGCGCGGTAGCGGCGGATCTCCTCGGCCCTCCTCCTACCCACCTCGGGGTCGATCTTCTGGACCGGCACCGGGGTTTCCTCCTCCACGGTGAAGCGGTTCACCCCGACGATGACGCGCTTTCCTTCCTCGACCTCCTTCTGGAAGCGCCAGGCGGATTCCTCGATCTCCTTTTGGATGAAGCCGGCCTCGATGGCGGCGACGCTGCCGCCCATGGCGTCGATCTGCTGGATGAGCGCCTCGGCCTCGTGCTCGAGCGCGTCGGTGAGGTGCTCGAGGTAGAACGAGCCCCCGGCGGGGTCGATCGCCCGGGTGACCCCGGATTCATAGGCCAGGATCTGCTGGGTGCGGAGCGCGATCAGGGCGCTTTGCTCGGTGGGGAGGCCGAGGGCCTCGTCGTAGGCGTTGGTGTGGAGGCTCTGGGTTCCTCCAAGCACCGCGGCGAGCGCCTGGTAGGCGACCCGGACGATGTTGTTTAAGGGTTGCTGGGCGGTGAGGGTGGAGCCTCCGGTCTGGGTATGGAAGCGGAGCATCCAGGATTTCTTGTCCTTCGCGCCGAACTCCTCCCGCATGATCCGCGCCCAGAGCCTTCGCGCCGCCCGGAACTTTGCGGCCTCCTCGAAGATGTCGTTGTGGGCGGCGAAGAAGAAGGAGAGGCGGGGGGCGAAGCGGTCGAGCTCGAGCCCGCGCTCGAGCGCCGCCCGAACGTAGGCCTTGGCGTTCGCCAGGGTGAAGGCGATCTCTTGGGCGGCGGTGGCCCCGGCCTCGCGGATGTGGTAGCCCGAGATCGAGATCGTATTCCAGCGGGGCACCCGCTCGGAGCAAAACTCAAAGATGTCGGTGACCAGCCGCATCGAGGGCTTCGGTGGGTAGATGTAGGTTCCCCGGGCGACGTACTCTTTCAGGATGTCGTTTTGGATCGTTCCGCCCACCTTCTCCCAGGGCACCCCCTGGCGCTCGGCGACCAGGAGGTACATCGCGAGGAGCATCATCGCCGGGGCGTTGATCGTCATGCTGGTGGTCACCTGGTCGAGGGGGATGTCCGCGAAGAGCCGCTCCATGTCCTCGACGGTGGCGATCGAAACCCCCACCCGCCCCACCTCACCTACCGAGAGCGGGTGATCGGGGTCGAGGCCGAGCTGGGTGGGCAGGTCGAAGGCGACCGAGAGCCCGGTTTGGCCCTGGGCGAGCAGGTAGCGGAAGCGGCGGTTCGTCTCCTCGGCGCTTCCAAAGCCGGCGTATTGCCGCATCGTCCAGAGCCGCTCGAGGTACATCCGGGGATAGATGCCCCGGGTAAAGGGGTACTCCCCGGGTCGACCCAGACGTTCGCGGTAATCCTCGGGGAGGCGCTCGAAGAGTTCTTCCATACTGGCTACCTACCCGGCCATCCATTTAAGCACCCAAACCACCGCGACGGCGAACAGGAGCATCAAGAGAACGCCCGGTAGGATAAGCTGATAGGCGGCCAGGGTTAGGGCGAGAAAGTCGAGCCAGTCCTCCTTTTTTCGTTCGCGCACGCTTCTATCGTAACCCCTTGTAAAAGTGCATAGTTGCTTTTCTTTTTTGCGGTTGCTCTATTCCTCCGCCATAGCGTATACTTCGCCAGGTATGCGCCGGGACGTCACCTTTCGTAGCGTGCTCAAGGCGGTTTCCCGGGAAGCGGGGTGGGAGATCCTGCGGGCGGTGGCCGAAGGGCCCACGCGGTTCACTTACCTTGAGAAAAATGCCCGGGTGAGCCCGCGAACGCTCTCCGAACGCCTCAAGGAGCTGACCGAGCTGGGTTTGATCGAACGCGTCGCCTATCCCGAGGTGCCGCCTCGGGTGGAGTACACCCTCACCGCCCGGGGGCGCACCGTGATCGAGATCCTCGGCGCGCTGGAGGAAGTGCTTTAGGAGGTATACATGGTAGCGCAGGTCTTCGTATACGCCCTCTTGACCGCACTGGCCACCGGGCTCGGCGCGGTTCCCTTTGCATTCGTCAAGAAGTTTTCAAAACGCTGGCTGGGGTTTGCCAACGCCGTGGCCGCGGGCCTGATGCTGGCGGCGAGCTTCTCCTTGATTTACGAGGGGCTGCCGCTCTCGGCCCCCCGCACCCTGGTAGGTATCTTCGCCGGGCTCGTATTCATCCTCTTGAGCCACCGCTGGATCGAGTCCCGGGGCGGGATCAACTGGGGAGAGATGACCAAGATCGACGCCAAGAAGGTGTTGATGATCGTCCTGGTCATGACCGCCCACTCCTTTGCCGAGGGGGTGGGGGTGGGGGTCTCCTTCGGCGCCGGCGACGCCTTTGGCGCCTTCATCTCCCTGGCGATCGCGGTGCACAACATCCCCGAGGGGCTCGCGATCAGCCTGGTTTTGGTGCCCCGGGGGGTGCATTGGATTAAGGCCGCCGGCTGGAGCGTCTTTTCGAGCCTGCCCCAGCCCCTGATGGCGGTTCCGGCCTTCCTCTTCGTCGAGGTCTTCGAGCCTTTCCTGCCCTTCGGCCTGGGCTTTGCCGCCGGGGCGATGATCTGGCTGGTCTTCTCCGAGATCCTGACCGACGCTCTGGAGGAGACCCCGAGCGAGCTCGTCGCCTCGACGGTGACGATCGCGATCGTGGGAATGCTCGCCTTTCAGCTCTTCATCGCCCCGTAAGGGCCCTCTGGGCCTCGAGGGCGTTCTTGAGCTTCTCGTCGGTCGGGACCCCCCGCGCCGCCGGCGTGCCGCGGGCGATCGCCGGGCCGCCGGTAGCGTTTTTGTTTCGTCGGGGGTGAACCCAAAAGCCGAGCCCTCGTGCGGACCCAGGGGTCGTTCTCCCCGAAGCCGGCGGTGAAGCCGAGGGCGTCGATCCCGTCCAAGAGGGGGGCGTAGCTCCTCACGTAGAAGGCGATCCGATGCACGCAGGCTCGTAACGCGGGTTTTTGCACCCTCGTACCTCCTGGCTGCTGCCCGGTGCAGATCGCGGAGGCCGTGGGAGAGGTCCGAGAGCCCTTTGGGACACGACTCCCGGCTCGACCTCGGCGAGCCCCTTCTCCCGGGCGAGCCGGGGTCGAGGTCACCGGATCGGGCGCTCATGCAGCGCCCCTCTTAGGGGATACAGCCCATCGAGGTGGCGACGGCGGCGCCGCCGCCCGTTTCCGGGGTGGAGGGTGACGAGCCTGATCTTCTCGATCGGCGGTCCGGGGGGTGTCGCCTTACGGCTCACGTGGGCGTGCGAGATCCCGTGGCAGCCGTATCGCCGGTGGCAGGCCTCGGCGAGGGCGGCGGGGATCGCGTAGCGGGATGCTTCGGGGGGCAGGGTCTGGCGGAAGGCGGTGTCGAAGACCGCGACCTGAGGGGTTTGGGCAAGGAGCCTTTTCGCCGCCTCGATCCTACCGGGTGCCGCTAACTTGAGCGCCGCCTCGAGCACGTCGCGGTGGTCGGGGGTGGAGACGGGGAGCTTCTCCTCTCCGAGGACGAGGAAGCTTCCCGCCTCGCCCACCCGCTCCACCCGGCCGTGGAGCATGAGACGTGCTTCCTTTGCTTGGCTCCGCGAGAACTTGAGGCTCGAGGAAACGGCGTTCAAGACCAAAACCCGCAAACCGCGTGCCCGCCCCAGGTGGTAGCATGGATCCCCGTGGCAGAAGTCGCAGGGGGACGCTGGGTCGGAGAGATCTACGGTTGCGACGTGGCTCGCCTCGAGGACGCGGCGCTCGTGGAGCGCGCGCTTAGGGACGCGGTCCGGCGCTTGGGGGCGGAGGAGTCCACGATCCGGAGCGTGGTCTATAAGTTCGAGCCCCAGGGGCTGTCGGCGGCGGTGGTGAGCCCGGTGGCTTCGGTCATGATCCACACCTGGCCCGAGGACGAAGCCTCCGCCACCTTGGATCTTTACTTTTACCGGGAGGCCGACGCGGGCGAGGTCCTCGCCTGCCTCGCCGAGGCTTTTGGTGCCCGGCGGAAGGACGCCTTCAGCTACCGCCGGCACCCGGGGTAGAAAGGAGTCGGGATGGCCTACGGCCTGCACTTCATCGAGCACATCACCCCGGAGGAGTCGCTTCTTAGGCGGGTAGGCCGGGTGCTTGCCCAGGGCGAGACGCCCTATCAGTCCTACCTGCTTTATGAGAGCCGGGGCTTTGGCAAGGTCTTGATGCTCGACGCCGAGGTCCAGTCCACCGAGCGGGACGAGTACATCTACCACGAGGCTCTGGTGCACCCGGCGATGCTCGCCCACCCCGAGCCCCGGGAGGTGCTGGTGGTGGGGGGCGGCGAGGGAGCCACGCTCCGGGAGGTGCTCAAGCACCCGAGCGTGGCCCGGGCGGTCATGGTGGACATCGACCGCGAGCTCGTCGAGGTGGCCCGGGAGCACATGCCCGAGTGGCACCAGGGGGCCTTCGACGATCCCCGAACCGAGCTCGTCTTCGCCGACGCCCGGGCTTGGCTGGAGGCGAGCGATCGGCGCTTTGACGTGATCGTCCTCGACCTCACCGACCCGGTGGGCCGGGAGAACCCGGCGAAGCTCCTCTACACCCGCGAGTTCTACGAGCTGGTGGCAAAAAAGCTTGCTCCCGGCGGGGTGGTGGTGACCCAGGCGGGGATGTTGATGCTCGACCGCTACCAGGTCCACACCGTGCTCCACCGGACGATGCGGGAGGTCTTTCCCTTCGTGCGGAGCTACCGCGACTGGATCCCGAGCTTCTTCCTGGCCTACGGCTTCATCGTGGCCGCCGAGGGGTTCGACCCGGCCACCTACTCCCCCGGGGTGCTCGGGGCGAGGATCCTCGAGCGCGGGCTCGAGCTTCGCCACCTCGACGCCGACTTCATCGAGGCGATGTTCGTCTTGCCCCGGGACATGCGGGCCTGGATCGAAGCGGAGACGGTGGTCTCCACCGACGCCCGCCCCTTCTACCTCACCCCGGAGGGCGAAGCGAGGGTGGGCTAGGCTAGCGGAGCTCGAGCACCCCAGCCCGGTAGAGGGCGGGCAGGATCGGCTCCCCCACCTTTAGGAGGGCGAAGTTTCCCCGCCGGCGGGCGATGCGCTCGAGCCCGGCGAGGTGTCCCTCGAGCGCCGCCCGGTAGGCCCGGACCTGCCCCGGGTTCACCGCCACCCGCTCCCCACTCTCCACGTCCTCAAGCACTCCCTCAAGCGGCGGGGGCGCGATCTCCTCGGGGGCGAGTACCAGGATCAGGTGGAAGGGGGGAAGTCGCTTGAGGTAGGCGGCGAAGTCCCCTTCCTCAAGCCCGTCGGTGATCAAAAGGGGCGTGCCCCGGGCGTAGGGCCGGGCGGCGAGCAGGCCCCGGGGGTCGCCCTCGAGGCGTTTCCCCGGCCGTCGCGGCCCTCCCGGGGTGAGGAGCCGGATCCGCTCGCCCCGGGCGGCCTCGATCAGCGCCCGGGCCACCTGCTCGGCGTAGGCCCGCTTGCCAAAAAGCGCCATGCTCGGCGAGCCGTCGATCCAGAGCCAGAACTGCCCCGGTCGCTCTTCGGCCTTCTGACGCACGATCGGCTCGCCCAGCCGGGCGCTCGCCTTCCAGTCGAGCAGACGGGGGTCGTCGCCGGGGACATAGGGGCGGTGGTCAAAAAACGCCTCCCCCCGCCCCGGCCGGGCCTGGCTCCGGGTGCCGTAGCCCGGCACCGGCCGGGGGGTCTTGATCCGGAACCGGCTCGCCCTCATGCCCGGGGCATCGCCTTCTCAAGGAGCTCCGCGAGCACCGTCTCCGGGCGCACCCCCTCGAACGCCGCCTCCTCGGTGAGGAAGAGCCGGTGGGGCAGGGCGAGCCGGGCGGCGTCCCGGAGGTCGTCCCACTCGACGTGGGGCCGGTCCCGGAGGAGGGCGAGCGATCGCGCGAGGTCGCGCCAGCTCTTGGTCGCCCGGGGGGAGAGGCCGAAGCGGAGCCTCGGGTCCTCGTGGCTAAGAAACGCCAGGTTCACCATCGCCTCGAGCCCGCGGGTGGCCACCCGACGACGGGCGGCCTCGGCCCGGGCGGCGGCAAGGGTCTTGGCGTCGAGGACGGGCTCAGGGAGGGTGGGCTCCTCCTCGAGGATTCGTTGCCAAACCGCCCGGGGCGGGGGTTCAAGCAGGATCCGGGCGGTAAAGCGGTCGAGCTGGGCCTCAGGGAGGGGGTAGGTGCCCTCGAGCTCCACTGGGTTCTGGGTGGCGAGCACCAAAAAGGGCTCGGGGAGCGGGTGTCGGGTGCCGCCGGCGGTGACGAACCCCTCCTGCATCGCTTCCAGCAGGGCGCTTTGGGTCTTGGGTGGGGCCCGGTTGATCTCGTCGGCGAGCACCACCTGGGCAAAGATCGGCCCGGGCTCGAAGACGAACCGACCTTCCCGCAGCACCTCGGTGCCGGTGATGTCGGCGGGTAGGAGGTCGGGGGTGAACTGGATGCGGGAAAAGCGGAGCCCCGAGGCCCGGGCGAAGGCCTGGGCGAGCAGGGTCTTGCCGAGCCCCGGGAGCCCCTCGAGCAGGGCGTGGCCGCCGGCGAGAGCGGTGGCGACGAGCGCCTCCACCGCCGCCTCCTGGCCGAAGAGCACGCCTTCGAGGGCGCGCTTAAGGGCGTGAACCGCTTCCCGCAAGGCCTAGCCGCGCTCCGCCCGGCGCTCCGCGATCACCTTCTCGGCGAGGTTCGGGGGCACCTCGGCGTAGTGGGAAAACTCCAGGCTGTAAGCCCCCTGGCCGCCGGTCAGGCTGCGCAGCGCCCGGCTGTAGTCCAAGATCTCGGCGAGCGGCGCCTCCGCCTGCACCACCGCGAGCGTGCCTTC
>JALSJG010000147.1 GCA_026989475.1 Thermaceae bacterium
ACCAGGGGGCGAAAGCCCTTGGGGGTGCGCTCCCAGACCATGGCGAGCCGGTACCCGCCGGCTTCCACCGCGGCCTCCACCGCCCGCTCCAAAAGCTCCTCGGGGTGGGTGGCTTCCGCCGCCTTCAGCCCCACGTGTCCCAGGAAGCGCAGGGCGCGCTCGCGAAAGGCGTAGAGCTCCGTGCGCCGCTTGATCCAGCCCGCGGTGGCCGCGACCAGGGCGGCGGTGGCCGGAAGCAGGAAAAGATCGGTCCCGGGGTGGCCGCCGAGGTAAAGGGGCAGGGCGGTGAGCAGCCCGAGCGCCGCCCCCGGCCAGGGCCCGAGGGCCCAGCCGAGGGGAGCGAGCCAGAGGAGGGCGAAGATCGGGGCGGCTTCCCCAAAGATGGAGTGCAGCGTGGGATACGCGGCGAAGAAGGCGATGCCCAAAGCGAGCCCCAGAAGAAGCCCAAGCCGCCTGCGCCACATGTTCCCCCACCCTACCATTCCTCGGCGTTAAGCTGGGGATGGATGCGGGTCTTTCTCGCCACCACCAACCCCGGAAAGCTCCGGGAGCTGAAACGCGGCCTCGCCCCGCTCGGATGGACCTTCGTGACCCCGGACGAACTCCCCTACACACCCCCCGAAGAGACCGGCATGAGCTTCGAGGACAACGCCCTGCTCAAGGCGGCCGCCGCCGCCCAGCAGACCGGGCTGCCCGCGCTCGCCGACGACTCCGGCCTCGAGGTCGACGCCCTGGGCGGCGAGCCGGGGGTCTACTCCGCCCGGTACGGGGGTTTTAAGCGCGACGTCGAGCGGAACCTCTACCTGCTCGAGCGGCTGAAAGGCGTTCCACCCGAAAAACGCACCGCCCGGTTCGTCGCCGTGCTCGTCCTCGCCTACCCTGACGGGCACGTGGAGGTCTACCGCGGCGAGACCGAGGGGCGGATTCTCGAGGCTCCGCGTGGCCACCTCGGCTTCGGCTACGATCCCCTCTTCTTCGTGCCCGAGGCGGGGCGGACCTTCGCCGAGATGCTCCCGGACGAGAAGGCCCGCTACTCCCACCGGGGCAAGGCGATCCGGGCCCTGCTCGAGGCCTGGAAGCACGGCCCGCCGCCCCGGGAGATCAAGCCCATGGAGTAGGATGCGGCTCCTCGCGCCCAAGCTCGCGCTCTACCGGCTCTTCGACGTCGCCGACGAGATCGAGCTCGAGCGCCTCCACCTCCCGAGGAGCCAGCTGGTGCGGCCCCGGAGCGCGGTCCGCTTCGGCGAGCCCCCGGCCGAGCTCGATCTGGGTCCGCGGCGCTTTGCCGGATACGCCGGGCGGCTCGGCGCTCGGATCTATCCCTTCGGGGTGGTGGCGCTCCGGCTCCGCCTCGACCTCGGGGAGGAGGTGGAGCTTTCGGCCTTTTGCGAGGCCGCCCTCGCGGTTCCCGATGCCCCGGAGCTCGGGGCGTTCTTCGAGGGGGAGCTCGCCGGGCTACGGCGCACGCTGGCCCCCGCGCTCTACCGCCCCTTCGCCGAGGCCGAGGAGGAGGAGTTCGCCCTGCTCTTCTTCGCCGGGACCGAGCCGGCCCTGCCGGCGAGCGCGCTTTTTGAGGCGCTGCCGGTGGCGGAGCTCGTGCTCGGGGAGCGGGAGCGGTTTTCCCCCGAGGTGCTCGAGGGGCTTCGCCGCTACGCCTTCTCCTACACCGAGGAGGACCTCGCCGTCCTCGGCTACGAGCGGGTTTTGTTCTTTGATTCCGAGGGGATTTGGGACGTCGCCGACCTGGTCGAGTTCGTCCACGCCGAGCTTTTGGAGCTCGCCTACTACGACCGCCTGCTCGCCGCCGCCCTCCGGGACCTGCCCGAGGAGCTTGCCCGCTACTCCCCCTGGCGCTACCGCCACTACGACCGGCTCCGGCGCCGCTTGATGCAGGTCCACGCCGAGGTCACCGAGGCCCGCTCCCGGCTCGCCGAGGTCCTGAAGGTCACCGAGGACTTCTTCTACGCCCGGGTCCTGCGGGCGGCGGGGCGGCTCTACGGCGCCGAGGAACTCGCCGAGGCCACCGCCGAAAAGCTCGCGGTCCTCGCCGACCTCCACGCCAAGATCGCCGAGGAGCAGAACTTCGCCCGGGCCCAGGCGGTGGAGATCGGGATCTTCGCGCTGATCCTCTTCGAGGTGCTCCGGGCGCTTTTGGGGGGCGGATGAAGGGGGGCTGGGCCGAGGACGCCGCCCTTCGCTTCCTCCTCGCGAAGGGCTACCGGCTCCGCGCCCGGCGGCGCCGCACCCCCTACGGCGAGGTCGACCTATGGATGGAGGACCGGGGGACGCCGGTCTTCGTCGAGGTCAAGCAGCGCGCGGGGCCGGGTTTTGGCAGCCCCCTCGAGGCGATCACCCCGGCGAAGCTCCGGCGCATCCAAAAGAGCGCGCTCTTCCTCCTCGGCCGCGACGACCGCCCTTTTCGGGTCGAGGCGGTGCTGGTCTACGGCACCCCGGCGCGGCACCGGATCGAGCACCGGGTGCTCGAGCTCCT
>JALSJG010000148.1 GCA_026989475.1 Thermaceae bacterium
GTCGAGCTCGGGCGGCAGCTGGGCCAGGGCCAGCCCAAGGATGCCTGCCAGGATGCCGAAAAGCCACTTCCGCATGCCAAACCACCTCCCTCTTTTCGCCTAAGGGGCTTCGCCCCTTTGGGCCGATCGGGGGAAGAAGGGGGCCCGCTCGGGGAAGCGAAACCGCACCCGCGCCCCCTGCCTCGGGGCCTCGGCCGAGGGCACGTCGGCCTTGAGGATGGCGTCCTCGAAGGCGAGCTCGAGCCGGGTGAGGGGGCCGAGGTAGGTCTCAAGCCGCACCACCGCCTCAAAAGGGCCCTCGGGGTCGAGCCTTAGGGCCTCCGGCCGGAGGACGAGGATCCCCGGCCCCTCGCCCTCGACCCGGACCCCGAGGGGCCGCTCCCGGTAGTGGAAGACGCCCTCCCTCGCGACCCCTTCAAGCAGGCTCGAGCTCCCCACGAAGCGGGCCACGAAGAGGGTCTTCGGATGCTCGTAGACCTCGGTGGGCGTGCCCACCTGCTCGATTCTTCCTGCGTGCATCACCGCGATGCGGTCGGAAAGGGCGAGCGCCTCCTCCTGGTCGTGGGTGACGTAGAGGCTCGTGGTGCCGAGCCGGCGCTGCAGCCTTTTGAGCTCGCCCCTTAGCTCCTCGCGGATCTTGGCGTCGAGGGCGGAAAGCGGTTCGTCGAGGAGGAGGACGTCGGGCTCCCGGGCGAGCGCCCGGGCGAGGGCCACCCGCTGTTGCTGGCCCCCGGATAGCTCGCGGGGGTAGCGGTGTGCGAGGCCTTCGAGGTGGACGAGCTCGAGCAGCTCGCCGACCCTTCTTTTGATCGTCTCGGCGGAGAGCTTTTTGAGGCGGAGGGGAAAGGCGACGTTGCCGAAGACGGTCATGTTGGGGAAAAGCGCGTAGTTTTGAAAGACCATTCCCACCGGCCGGGCCTCCGGGGGGAGGTCGGTGACGTCGGCGTCGTCGAAGTAGACCCGGCCGGCGTCGGGGCGCTCGAAGCCGGCGACCATGCGCAGGGTGGTGGTCTTGCCGCAGCCCGAGGGGCCGAGGAAGCTGAAGAACTCGCCGTCGCCGATGTCGAGGCTCACCTCCCGGGCGGCCACCACCCGCCCGAAGCGCTTGGTGAGCCGTTCGAGCCGCACCCGTGCCATTCATGCCTCCCGGTAGATCCGGCGGTAGAAGAAGACCACCAACACCAGCGTGAAGAGGAGCAGGAGGTAGGCGAGCGCCGACGCGAGCCCCAGGTCAAGGCCCAAGAAAGCCTTCCGGTAGATGAAGTAGGCGAGCAGGTCGGTGGCCGCCCCGGGTCCGCCGCGGGTGAGCACGTAGACCAGGTCGTAGGTGCGGAGCTCGGCGATGGTCTGGAGGATCAGCACCACCCCGATCACCGGCCGGAGCAGGGGGAGGGTTACGTAGAAAAAGCGCTGGGGGAAGCTGGCGCCGTCGACCAGCGCCGCCTCCAGCGGCTCCCTGGGCAGGCTGCGGAGACCGGCAAGAAGCACCAGGGCCACGAAGGAGACCTGCTGCCAGGTGTCCACCAGCGCCAGGGTGAAGAGCGCGTAGCGGGGGTCCCCGAAGAAGTCGGGGGCGGTCAGGCCCGCCCGTTCCAGTAAGTAGGTCACGATGCCGAGCTCGGGATGCAGGATCATCTTCCAAAGCAGCGCCACCCCCACCGGGGCGATGAGCATCGGGATCGAGATCACCGCGTAGAAGAACGCCCGGCCCGGCGCCGGCTGAAAGAGGAGCACCGCGATCCCCAGTCCGACGGCAAGCGAGAGGCCAACGGTGATCGCGGCGTAGAGGGCGGTGAGCCTTACCGAGTTCAGGAAGTAGGGATCGCGGAAGGCCTCGAGGTAATGGGCGAGGCCGACGAAGGGGACGAGGGTGGGCTTCAGGAAGGTGTAGCTCGAGAACGAAAGCAAAAGGGCGTACAGGAGGGGGAACGCCACCACCCCGGCGAGCACCAGTACCGCGGGGGCGGCGAAGGCAGCGCCCACCCTCACCCGCACGGTCACTTCACCAGCCCGGCCTTCTTAAAGAGGCGGTAGAGCCCCTGGGCGGCATCCTTGAGGGCCTGATCCACGCTCTTTTGCCCGGTCGCGGCTAGCGAGATCTCCCGCCCCACCACGTCCTCCATCTCGGCGGTGTAGGCGAAGATGGGCACCTTCTTGGCGCCCTCCAGGATGTTCAGGACCTCGGCGTAGTAGGGGTACTTGGCCAGGACCTCGGGGTCGGTGAGGACGTCCTTACGGGTGGGGGCGTGGCCCATGAGGGCCCGCTTCTTCACGATCTCGGGGGACTCCACCCACTGGATGAACTTCCAGGCCTCCTCCTTGTGGGCGGAGTTTTTCGGGATCGCCCAGCCCCAACCGCCGTTCACCCCGTGGCCGCCGGGCATGACCGCGAGCTTGACCTTGCCCGCGACCTTGGGGCATTTTTCGGGGTCGTCGAGCTGGGGGAGCATCCACCAGTAGGTGACCATGCTCCAGGCTCC
>JALSJG010000149.1 GCA_026989475.1 Thermaceae bacterium
GCTTCGCCGGCGCCCCCTTCACCCTCGCCTCCTACCTGATCGAGGGCGGGCCCTCGAAGCACTTCGCGGCCACCAAGCGCTTCATGTACCACCACCCAAAAGCCTTCGAAGCGCTCCTTTCCCACCTTGCTCGGGCCATGGCTAGCTACCTCAAGGCCCAGGCCGAGGCCGGGGCCGACGTGCTCATGGTCTTCGACTCCTGGGTGGGACGGCTCACCCGGGAGGACTACGAGACCTATGTCCGAAGGCCCACCGCGATGCTCTTTAAGGAGCTCGAGGACTTGCTTCCCACCATTCACTTCGGCACCGGCACGAACCACCTCCTCGAGCTCATGAAGGAAGCCGGCGGCGACGCCATCGGCGTCGACACCACCACGCCCCTCGACGAGGCCCGCGAACGGCTCGGGGAGACCCCGGTCCAGGGCAACCTCGACCCCGCCCGGCTCTTTGCTCCGGAGGAAGTGCTCCTGGCTGGCGTGGACCAAGTGCTGGAAGCGAACCTCGGCCGGCCCGGCCACATCTTTAACCTCGGCCACGGCATCCTCCCCGGCACGCCGGAGGAGAACGTCCGCCGCGTGGTCGAGCACGTGCACGAAAGGACCCAAGGATGACCGACGTTCTTTTCATGTACTACGGCACGCCCTACAGCGAGGAGGAAATCCTCCCCTACTACACCGACATCCGACACGGCCACCCCCCGCCGCCACCCCTGCTCGAAGAGCTCAAGGCCCGCTACCGGCACATCGGGAAAAGCCCCCTAAACGAGATCACCCACGCCCTCGCGCGGCGGCTCGAGGCCCTGCTCCGACTCTCCCACCCCTACTTTCCCAAAGGACTTCCTACCCCGCCCCCGCCCCGGGAGGACACCGGCCCCCGGGTCTTCGTGGGCACCAAGCACTCCCACCCCACGATCCAAGACGCCGTCGCCGCCATGGCCGAGGCTGGGGTCCGGCGGGCGGTGGGCCTCGTCGCGGCCCCCCACTACTCCGCCCGCTCGATCGCGGAGTACGAGGAACGGGCCCGGGAGGCCTTGGAAAGGCTCGGGCACCCCTTCGCCTTCAAGATGATCCCGAGCTACGCCGAGCACCCCGCCTACCTAAAGGCCCAGGCCGAGCGGGTGCTCGAGGGGCTTTGGCGGCTCCAGGACCCGAAGCGGGCGGCGGTGCTCTTCTCCGCCCACTCGGTGCCGCTTCGCTCGGTGGAAAAGGACGGCGGCGTCTACCCCAAGCAACTCGAGGCCACCGCCCGGGGTATCGCCCGCCTTCTTGGGATTGAAAGCTACCGCCTCGTCTACCAGTCCGCCGGGCGCACCGAGGAGGCCTGGCTCGGCCCCGACGTCAACGAGGTGATCGAGGCGCTCGCGAAGGAGGGCTTCCGAGAGGCGCTCGTCGCCGCCATCGGCTTCCCCGCCGACCACCTCGAGGTCTACTACGACCTCGACTACGAGGCAATGCAGACCGCCGAGCGGGTGGGGATCCGCCTGGTGCGCGCCCCCTCCTTGAACGCCGGGCTCGACTACGCCCGGGCCCTCGCCGCCATCGTGGAGGAGGCGGTCCTTTCGTGGTCGACCTCGTCGTCGTAGGCGGCGGCATGGCCGGCCTCGCCGCCGGGTACGAGGCGAAGCGGCGGGGCCTCAACGTACGCGTGCTCGAGGCCGCCCGCCCCGGAGGCAAGGTGCAGACGATCCGGGATGCGGGCTTCGTCGTCGAGGCCGGCCCCGACGCGATGGTGCGCTACAAACCCTGGGCCCTCGCCCTCGCCCAAGAGCTTGGGCTGGAAGGCGAGATCGTCGGCACCCTGCCGGTAAAACCCGCCGCCCTCATCTACACCGGCGGCCGCGGCCATCCTCTACCCGAGGGGCTGAACGTGGTCATCCCCTCCCGCCTCGGGCCGCTCGTCAAGACCCCGCTCCTTTCCCCTTTGGGCAAGCTCCGGGCCGCCCTCGACCTCGTCCTTCCCCGGGGTCCGGAAGGCGACGAAGCGTTCGGGCGGTTTATCCAACGCCGCCTCGGAAAAGAGGTCTGGGAACGGCTGGCGGCCCCGCTCACCGGCGGCATTTACGGCGGGGACCCGGAGGCGCTTTCCCTGCTCGCCGCCTTCCCCCAGCTAAAAAAACTCGAAAAAGAGCACCGGAGCCTGATCCTCGGCTCGCTAAAGGCGATGCGAAAGCGGCGGGCAAGCCGGGAAGGGGGCTCGCTCTTTGCCTCCTTTAGGGAAGGGCTCGGCGAGCTCCCAAAGGCCCTCGCCCGGGAACTCGGCGGGGCGCTCAAAACCGGGGTCCGCGCCGAGGGCATCGAGGTGCTTCCCTCCGGCTACCGGGTGAGGACGAACGAGGGGCCGATCGAGACCAGGTTGCTCGTGCTTGCCACCCCGGCCCCCCAAACCGCCGAGCTCCTTCGTCCGCTTGGCTTTGAAGCGCTGGACGCCCTTACCGAAATCCCCTATCACTCCGCCGCCACCGTGACCTTC
>JALSJG010000150.1 GCA_026989475.1 Thermaceae bacterium
ATCTTGTCGGGCGGCATGTTCTTGATCGGGTCCATCGCCGCCTCGGCGAGGCCCAGGCCCCGGAGGATGGCGCGTTCGTTGGCGAGGTGCTCGAGCAAAAGGTCGCCGTTGGTGGTAAGCTCGGTGATCAGGCTCAGGTAGCCGCCGGCCTTCAGGTGGCGGGCCACGGCGATGAGCTCCTGAAGGGCCCGCGCGTCCTCCTCGGTGATGGTAATCTCCGCCATCTTGGCCTCCTTACCTCAGCGCGTCCAACCAGGCGCGGTAGAACGCGTCCTTGACCATCCGGATGGTGGGGCCGGTGGCGACGGTGTAGCAGGCGTGCCCCCACCTGCCTTCCTCGGGGATCCACCAGTACTCGCAGTTGCCCACGAAGCCCGACTCGTAGCTGTGGCCGAAGCAGAGCGTGGGCGCGTAGGAGGGGATCATGTAGCCCCCGAAGGCATCGTGCAGGATGCTGCCCGCGGCCACCACCGCGGCGTTGTGGACGGGCACGCCGGCGGTTAACAGCCCCACCGGGGGCATGGCGTGCTCGCCGACCAGGTAGACCTCGGGGTACTCGGGGTGCTGGAAGCGCGGGCCGGTGACCACCGAGAAACGGGGGTCGCCGGGGTGGGCGAGGCCATTTTCCGCGAGCACCTTGGGGAGCCGCGAGGGCGGGGACTTGATCAAGAGGTCGTAGGCGTACTCGCCCTTTTGGGTGAGGATCTTGTCCCCGGTGACCTCGACGAGCTTTTCGAAGCCAGGCTCGTACTTGATCCCGTGGCGCTTAAAGCGCCGGAGGAAGAAGCGCTCAAGCCCCTCCCCAAGCGCCATCCGCACCGCGTTCGCGGGGTAGAGCACGGTGATCTCGGGGTGCTGGCCGCGGATCTCGAAGTAAGCGCGAAGGTTGAGCGCCATCTCGAGGGGGTAGATGCCGCAGCGGAAGGGGAGCTCGGGGACCAGGAATACGATCTTCTTGCCCTTGAACTTGAAAAGCGCCTCCTTGAGCTCGAGCGCCCCCTCCGGGCTGTAGTTGTGGAAGCCGTACTTGTCGAGCCCGGGGTAGTCGGACCAGCCGTAGGCGGTGCCCAGGGCGATCACCAGGAAGTCGTAGTCCAGGGTGGTCCCTCCCTCGGTGGTCACCCTCCGACCCTTGAGGTCGAAGGTCTTCACCGGATCCACCAGGACCTTGAACCCGTAGACCCGCTCGGCGTTCTTGATGGGCGCCCAGGTCTCGTCCACCGAGGCCGTGCCGAGCGCCACCTCCGACCACAAGGGGGGCATGTAGTGGCGCTCGCTGGCGGTGACCAGGGTGACCTCGAGGGGCCTTCCCATGCGGTTCGCCTCGGTCTGCAGCACGCGGGCGGCCACCAAGCCGCCGGTACCGCCCCCCACCACCACCACTTTCTTCGCCATACACTCCTCCTAAGCGTGCAGAATACCCCTAACCCCTTTGGGGTTAAAGGGAGATTACACTTCCCGGAGATCCTCGAACAGGAGCCAGCCCACCCCGCTCGGGGTGGCCTCGAGGCGGGGGGTGAGCCAGTCCCGGAGCGCGACGACCAGGGGGCGAAGCCCCTCCGGATCAGCCTCGGTCACCGCCAGGGCGGTGAACTGGTAAAAGGTCTGGGTGGCCGTGGGGGTACCGTCGTCGAAGAAAGCAAAGGGCGGGTCCACCGGGTCGAGGAGCAGGTGAATGCGCGCACCTCCGAGCAACACCTGCTCGGGCAGGTGCGACCGGGGATCAAAGTCAAGCGTCTTCGGTACCCAAAGGTAGCCCTGGAGCAGGCGAACGCCCTGCCTCATGGCCGGCTGGGCCGGGCCCGAAGCCGTACCCCAAGTCCGGTGAGGGTGTCCATGAGGCGTTCGGGCTCGGTGAAGAGGTGGGTCTTGAACCCAAGCCGCTGGGCGGCGGCAATGTTTTGGGGGTGGTCGTCGACGAAGAGGACCTCCTCGGGGGAAAGCCCCATGCGCTCGAGCGCGAGCAAAAAGGCCTCGCTCCCCGGCTTTTTGATCCCCTCTTCGTTGGAGAAGACGGCGGCGTCGAAGCGATCGAAGCTTTCTTCCGCCCGGAGGAAGCTCGAGATCACCGGGTAGTTATTGGATAGAAGCCCCACGACCAGATCGTCGGGAAGGGCGAGGAGCAGGTCGTACATCTCGGGCCTGGGCGCCACGCTCCCGAGGAAGAGCCGCTCGAAGACGGAATACGGCGCCTCGACCCCAAGCCGCTCGGAGAGCGCGTCCCAAAAGCGGCGGAGGGTCCACTCGCCGAGCTCGAGCCGCTCCACCAGGTCGAAGTAGGCCTCGGCCACCCTTTCCTCGGGGAGCGCAAAGCGGCGGGCGAGGTTTTGCACCACCCGTCCGTCGAAGGTGCCGCGGGTGAAGACCCCGCCCCAGTCGAAGAGGATCCCCCGAATGTCCATGCGCCCCATTTTAGAAAGCGGCCGGGGGTTGTAAACCCCCAACGCCGGG
>JALSJG010000151.1 GCA_026989475.1 Thermaceae bacterium
TCGGGTTGACGATGAAGGTGTTGTAAAGCCGATCGGCGTAAAAGCCCTCGAGCGCCGCCTGCTCAAAGGCCCGGTACCAGGCCGGAACCCGCTTCTTGAAGTAGTCCTTGAAGAAGAGGTAGCCGAGATACAGGCCGGCAAGCGCCACCGCCGCCGAGAGCAGGAGCAACCCCCACTCGACGAGGGGCTCGGCCTCGTGGGCCTCGAGGTGCAGAAGCGCCGGGGCCAGATAGGGCTCGATCAGGTTCCAAAGGGGTTTTGGCAAGGCCATAAACCCGGCGAAAACGGCGCCAAAGGCGAGGATGTCGTTGGGGACCGTCATCACCGGCGGCGCCTCGTGCGGGTGGCCCTTGCCGCGGTATTCCCCGAGGAAGACGAGCGCGTACCAGCGCATCGCGTAGGCGGCGGTGAGGAAGGCGGTAAAAAGCCCCACCACGTAAAAGCCGACGCCTCCGAAGGGATAGGCGAGCGTCGCCGCCAGGATCGCGTCCTTCGACCAAAACCCGGCAAAGAGGGGAAAACCGGCTAGCGAGAGGGCGCCAATGAGACCGTGGAGGTGGGTCCGCGGCAGGTATTTTTTCAGCCCGCCCATCTTCCGCACGTCCTGCTCGCCGCCGAGCGCGTGGATCACCGAACCCGAGGCGAGGAAGAGCAGCGCCTTATAGAAGGCGTGGGTCATCACGTGGAAAAGCGCCACCCAGTAAGCCCCCACCCCGGCGGCGAGGAACATGTAGCCGAGCTGGCTGATCGTGGAATAGGCGACGATGCGTTTGATATCCCACTGCCCAAACGCGGAGAGCGCCCCGTAAAGCGCGGTCAAAAGCCCGATCACCGCGATCCAGTAGGAAACGTCGGGGAGGTTCGCGTAAAGAAAGGAGGAGCGGGCGAGGAGGTAGACCCCGGCGGTGACCATGGTGGCGGCGTGGATCAACGCCGAGACCGGCGTGGGGCCGGCCATCGCGTCGGGGAGCCAGACCATGAGGGGAAGCTGGGCGCTTTTACCCACCGCCCCCACGAAGAGCAAAAGCCCCGCCAAGGCAAGCCCCCCGGGCAGCACCAGGCTCTCCTCCACCGCCGCCTTGAGCTCGGAGATCTGCAGGGTCCCAAAGAGCGAATACAGCAAGGCCATGCCCAGGAGAAAGCCAAGGTCGCCGATGCGGTTGGTGAGGAAGGCCTTACGGGCGCTTTTCGCGTTCTTCCAGTCGGTGTACCAGAAACCGATCAGGAGGTAGGAGGCAAGCCCCACCCCCTCCCAGCCCACGAACATCACCGGATAGCTGTCGGCGAGGACGAGGACGAGCATCATCGCGATGAAGAAGTTGAAGTAGGCGAAGAAACGGGCATAGCCCTCGTCCCCGTGCATGTACCCGATGGCGTAGACGTGGATCAGGAATCCGATCCCGGTGACCACGAGGGCCATGTAGCCGGAGAGGGGGTCGAGGAGGAGGGCGAGCGGAATCCCCGGGAGCCAGTCTTCGAGCACAAAACGTGCCCCGCCCGAAAGCAGCATGGCGACGGTGAGCAGAAAGGAGCCGAGCACCAGGGCCGACGCCAGGACCCCGGGAACGGGCTCCCGAAACCGCCGGCCGAAGAGGCCAAGAATCAGGAAACCGGCCAGAGGAAGGAGAATCGTAAGGATCAGCATCCCCTCACCCCTTTAGCTCCGAAAGGTCGTCCACCAGGGTGGTCTCGCGGGTGCGGTAGATCGCCACCACCAACGCGAGCCCCACCGCCACCTCGGCGGCGGCCAGCGCGATCAAAAGCAGGACCACCGCCTGCGCCTCAAGAGACCCCCAGGCGCGTGCGAAGGCGACGAGCGCGAGGCCCGCGGCATTCAGCATGAGCTCCACCGACATGAAGACGAGGATCGCGCTCCTGCGGGCGAGCACACCGTAGGCTCCGAGGGCAAAAAGCGCCGCCGAAACCAGGAGGTAAAAGGGGTTCACCGCCTCCCCCCTTCCCCGGGCCGGAGGATCGTCACCGCCGCCACGGTCGCCACGAGGAGCAGCGCCGCCACGAGCAAGACGGCATAGAGCCAGGTCTGCCAGATCACCGGGCCGAGGGCCTCGGCGGTCCCGCCGGAAAGGGCGGCGGAGGCCGCCTTGGCCGCGAGGGGGGCCTTCACGCCCGCGAAGGCGTAGGCCAGGGCCAGAAAGCCCACCACCCCCACGGCCGCCGCCAGGGGCTTGAGCCCGGGCAGGGGATCGGCGCCCACCTCAGCCCGGGCGGCGTAGAGGAGCATGATCACGAAGACGAAGAGCACCATGATGGCGCCGGCGTAGACGATGATCTGGATCCAGCCGAGGAAGCGGGCCTCAAGCAGGAAGTAAACCACGCCCACCAGGATGAAGTTGGCGGCGAGGGCGAGGGCGGCGTGGACCGCGTTTTTGAGCCGCACCGCGAGGAAGCCGGTAAGGAGCAAAAGCGCCCCGAGGAAAAGGTCGACGAGGCTCACTCGTACTTCACCCCCTCGAGCTCAGGCCGCACGTAGGGCACCTCGAACCCGAGCTTCACCGGCTTCTTCTTTTCCTTCGCCTCGCGGCGCTGGGGTTTTGAGCCCACCGTGTCCACGAGGAGGTCCTTCTTGGTGTAGACGAAGTCGGCGTAGCGGTAGTCGGCGAGCTCGAACTCGTAGCCCATCACGATCGCCCCAGTGGGGCAGGCCTCCTCGCAGTTGCCGCAGAAGATGCAGCGGAGCATGTTGATCTCGTAGACCTTGGCGTAGCGCTCGCCGATCGAGACCGGGTTCTCGGGGTCGTTCTCGGCGGGCTCGACGTAGATCGCGTACGCCGGGCAGGCGGCGGCGCAAAGGCTGCACCCGATGCACTTTTCGAGCCCGGTGTCGGGGTGCCGGGTGAGCACGTGCCGCCCGTGGAAGCGGGGCTTTAGGGGTACCGGCGCGTCGGGGTAGGGGATCGTCACCGGCTTCGAGAAGAAGTGCCGGAGGGTGATCCCGAGCGCCTTGGCCAGCGCCATCACGCTCATGCCATCCCTCCCTTCACCACGTAGTAGGCGGTGATCAAAAACCAGACCGTGGCCGCCGGCAGGAGCACCCCCCAGGCGAAGCGGATCATCTGGTCGTAGCGGGTCCTGAACCAGCTGGCCCAGATCCAAAGCACCAGGAAGATGAAAAGCGCCCACTTGACGAAGAGCCAAAGCACCGGGATCTCGGGGAGCCCAAAGGGCGCGTCCCAGCCGCCCAGAAAGAGGGTGGCGATCAGGGCCGAGCCGACGATCCAGTGGAGGAGCTCGGCGATATAAAAGGCCACGAACTTCGTGCTCGAGTACTCGGTGTGAAAGCCGGCGACCAGCTCCTGCTCGGCCTCGGCGAAGTCGAAGGGGGTTCGGCTCATCTCGGCGAGGGAGGCGATGAAGTAGATCAGGAAGGCGGGCAGCTGGTAGACGATGAAGTAGCCGTGCTGTTTCTGCCACTCGACGATCTCCTGGAGATTCAGGGTCCCCGCCATCAGCACCACGGGCAAGATCGCCATCCCGAGCGCAAGCTCGTACCCCACCAGGGCCGCGATGCTGCGAAGCCCTCCCATGAGCGGGTACTTCGAACCCGAGGCCCAGCCGGCGAGGAAGACGCCGTAGATCGCGAGCTCGCTCGCGGCGAAGACGTAGAGCACGCCCATGTCAAGGTTGGCCACCACCCAGCCGTCCGGCCCCACCGGGATCACCGCGAAGGCGGCGAGGGCGAAGGTGAAGGCCAAAAGGGGCGCGAGCCAGTAAAGGAGCCGGTCCGCTTGTGCGACCGTGATGTCCTCCTTGAAAATCGCCTTCACCGCGTCGGCAATGGGCTGCAAGAGCCCAAAGGGCCCGACCCGGTTGGGGCCAAGCCGCACCTGGAAGCGAGCGAGCCCCCGGCGCATGATCCAGGTGATGTAGGCGAAGGCAAAGAGCAGGGCGAGGATCAGCACGAGGGCCTTGACCGCGGTGACGAAAAGGGCCCCGATCATGCCGCACCTCCGCTAGGAACGAGGATTCGGAACCCGACCCGCCGGCCGGTCCCCCTCCCGTAGCCAGGGAGCTGGAAAAAGCCGGGGGCGATGCGCCCGTCCAGGGCCACGACCGCGGGCGCCTGGCCGTAGGGGGTGACGACCTCGACCCGCATCCCCTCGGAAAGCCCCTCGGCCCGGGCGGTCTCGGGGTGGACGAAGAGCGGGGTCTCGCCGAGGGCGCGCCGGACCCGCTCGTCCCTGAGCATCCGGGCCCGCCACATCGTGGGACGGAGGTAGAGGGTGCCGCCCGCCTCCCCACTCCGGCGCGCCGGGAGCCGGACGCGCGGGCGGAAAAGCGTGCCCTCCTCGGGGAGTTCCAGCGGCACCTTGAGCCGTTCGTGGAGCCGGGTACGGGCCTCGAGCACGCTCCGCGCCGGAACCCGCCTGCCCAGGGCCTCGAGCACGAAGGCGAGGGCCTCGATCCCGTCCATCGCCTCGGGGGGAGCGGTGGGGGCGGGCCTGAGCTCGAGGAGGCGCCCCTCGGCGTTCAGGACCAGGCCGCGCTTTTCGTAGTAGGTCTTGGTCGGGAGCACGAGATCGGCCTCTGCCTGGGCTAGTGCGTCGAGCTGGGGAAGGGCGAAGACCTTGAGACTGGCCCCCTTAAGCGCCTCCGCCGGCGGAGTGGCGCCCGCGTAGACGACCGCCTTGGCTCCGGCCTCGCCGAAGCCCGCGCCCTTTTCGGGGTAAAGGCCGGCGAGCTCGAGCCCCCGCGCGTTCGCCGCCGGCGGCATCGCGATCACGTGAGCCCCTTTGGCGCGGGCGATCTCGCCTGCGAGCTCGGCGGCCTCGGGATCCTCCAGCACATCGGCCCCGACCACGATCGTGCGGGCCTCCGCCTCGAGGAAACGCCCCGCCGCCTCCCGGACCGCCTCCTCGGGGACCCCCGGGACCTCGGGAAGGCGCTTACCGTTCATCGCCGCAAGCAGCGCCTGGAAGAGCGCCGCCACCGACCCCGGGGCGTAGACGCCACTCACCCCGGCGAAGGCGAAGAGCCGGGTGGGGTAGGCGGCGAAGGTGGCAAGCCGCTCGGGGCGCCTTGGCATGTACTCCTCGAGCCGGAGGTCGGCGATCGGGGTGCCGTGGAAGTAACGCGGCGCCGGGGTGATGCCCTTCAAGAACTCCTGGAGCCGGAGGTAAAGCACCGGCATCTCCTCGGCGGGATCCCCGACGACCAGGGCGAACTCCGAGGCGAGCAGGTCGATAAAGCTAGCCGCCGGGAGAGTACTTACCGGGAAGCGGGTGGCGTTTTCGAAGCCGTAGTGCGGGGTCCCGAGCACCCGCGCGGCCTCGGCGAAGGCGTAGCCCTCTTCCATCGTCCCGTCGGCGGCAAGGTAAAGCCCCACCGCCTCCGGCTTCACCGCCGCAAGCCGTTCGGCCAGGAAAGCCGCCGCCTCCTCGAAGCTCGCCTCGACGAGCTTGCCGTCCTTCCGAAGGAGCGGCCTGCTCAGGCGGCCCTCCTTGGTCCAGCCGTGGCCGAAGCGAGCGGCGTCCGAGATCCAGATCTCGTTTAGCTCGGGGTGCTCGCGGGCCCGGATGCGCTCGATCTTACCCGAGCGGCTGTCCACCCAGATCGCGCTCATCGCCGCGTCGGTAAGGTCAAACGTGGGGGTTCTTTCAAACTCCCAGTTGCGGGCGCGGAAGCGGGCGGTCAGGTCGAGGAGCGCCCCCACCGGGCAGATATCGGTGATGTTCCCGGAGAAACCGGTGGGCAGCGGCCATTCCTCGCTACCGATGAAGGTATGGACGCCACGCTCGATGAAGTCGAGCACCTCTTCCCCGGGGATCTCCTCGAAATAGCGCACGCAGCGCTTGCAGTGGATGCAGCGCTCGCGGTCGAGGACGATGAACTCGCTGAGCTTGTGGTGCTTGTCGGCGTGCCGCCGGGTAAACGCGTACCGGGTGTAGAGGACCGACTTCAGGCCGTTTTGGGTCTCCGTGTAGTATTTCTCGAAAAGCCCGTACTCGTAGGCCCGGTCCTGGAGCTCGCAGGCACCGCCCTTGTCGCATACGGGGCAATCGAGGGGGTGGTTTTCCAGGGTGAACTCGACCATCCCGGCCTGGGCTTTCTTCACCTCGTCGGCCAGGGTGTCCACCACCATCCCCTCGGAAACCCGGGTGGTGCAGGCGGCCATGAGTTTTGGGAACCAGAAGATCTTGGGACGGCCGTCCTCGTCCTTGATCCACTCGCCGTCGGGCCCCTTCCGGGGCGTCCCCACCTTAACGAGACACATGCGGCAGGCGCCGACCGGCGAAAGGTAGCGCTCGCTGCAAAAGTAGGGAACGTCGTAGCCGGCATGGAAGACGGCGTCGAGCACCGAGGTGCCCTCGGGCACCTCGATTTCGCGGTCATTGATCCTCAGCCTCACCATCGCCTACCCCCAGCGGCTCCCGCCATGGACCGCGCAGGTTCCCTCCTCGATGTGGTGTTCGAACTCGTGGCGGAAGTGGCGAAGCGCGCCCCGAACCGGCCAAACGGCGGCGTCGGCCAGGGGGCAAAAAGCCTTGCCCTCGATATTGTCGAGGAGGTCCTCGATGAGCTCGAGGTCCCCGGGCTTGCCCTGGCCGCGCTCGAGCTGCCCGAGGAGCTTGACCAGCCACCCCGCCACCCCCTCGCGGCAGGGGGTGCACTTGCCACAGGACTCGTGGCCGTAGAAACGCACCAGGTTCCAGATCGCGTCCACCACGCAGACCGACTCGGGGATCAGGATCACCCCGCCGGTACCGAGCATGCTGCCCTTCTCCGCCAGGTGCTCGTAGTCCATCGGGGTATCGAGGATCTCGTCGGTAAAGGGGAGCATCGGGGTCGAGGAACCCCCGGGGATGATCGCCTTGATGGGCTCCTTTACCCCCCCGGCCCAGTCGAAGATGAGCTCGCGGAAGGTGGTGCCCATGGGAAGCTCGTAGACCCCGGGGCGCTTCGCCGGACCCGAGACCTGGTAGAGCTTCATCCCCTTGGACTTGTCGTAGCCCATGGAGGCAAACCAGTCGGCACCCCGGGCGACGATATGCACCACGCTCGCGAGGGTCTCGACGTTGTTGATGGTCGTGGGCTTGCCGAAAAGCCCCTTTTGCGCTGGGAAGGGGGGCTTGAGGCGGGGGTTGCCCCGAAACCCCTCGAGCGAGTTCATCAGTGCGGTCTCCTCCCCGCAGATGTAGGCGCCGGCGCCGCGATGGACGTAGAGATCGAAGTCAAAGCCGGAACCGAAAAGGTTTTTACCCAGGAAGCCCCGGGCGTAGGCCTCCTCAATCGCGGCCACGAGGCGGTCGTAGCCTTTCCGATACTCGCCGCGGATGTAGATGTAACCCTTGGTGGCGCGGATGGCGTAGCCGGCGAGGATCATCCCCTCGATCGCCTGGTGTGGGTCGTCCTCGAGGATGTAGCGGTCCTTGAAGGAGCCGGGCTCGGACTCGTCGGCGTTCATGATGATGTAGTGCTGCTGGCCGTCGTCCTTGGGCATGAAGGACCACTTGAGCCCGGTGGGAAAGCCGGCTCCACCTCGCCCCCTGAGCCCCGAGCGCTTCACCTCCTCGATGACCTCGTCCGGGGTCATCTGGGTGAGGGCTTTCTTCGCCGCCTCGTACCCCCCGTGGGAGAGGTAGTAGTCGAGGGTGTGGGCGTCTGGCTTCCCCACGTGGGCATAGAGCGTTCGCTCGAAGCGGGGGTCGCGGCCGGATACGATGGGCCCCTCGCTCATGCTTCCTCCTCCCTGACGTGGTGGCCGCAGGGGCCGGGGAGCTCGATCTCCTCGAGGCGCTTACCCGCCCGGAGCCCCTCCAGGAGGGCCTTCAGTCGCTCTTTGGTGACGCATTCGACGTAAGGCTCGTCGTTCACCTGCACCACCGGCCCCACGTGGCAGGCCCCCAAGCACTCCACCTTCTGAATCGAGAAGAGCCCGTCCGGAGTGACCTCGCCGGGGCCGATGCCGAGCTCGGCCCGGAGCGCGTCCCAAAGCTCCTCGGCCCCGGCGAGCTTGCAGGAGAGGGTGGCGCAGACCTGGAGGTGGTACTTCCCGGTGGGGACCGCCTGGTAGTAGGAGTAGAAGCTCATCACCCCGCGCACTTGGGTCGGGGTGGTGCCGATGAGCTCGGCGATCTCGCGGATTCGCTCCTCGCTGACGTAGCCCTCCTCTTGCTGCACCTTGCGAAGGAGGGGCATCACCGCCGCCCGGCGGTTTTCCGGGGGATAGTTGCGGAAGACGATCTCGAGCCAGTCCTGTTTGTCGTCAAAGAACCCCATTGCCGATCACCTGTCCACGTCACCCATGACGGGATCCAAGCTGGCCAGGATCGCGACCAGGTCCTGGAAGAACTGACCCCTCGCTGCCACCGGAAGCGCCTGCAGGTTAAAAAAGCTCGGGGCCCGCACCTTAACCCGGTAAGGCATGCTCCCCCCGTCGGCCACGATGTAGTACCCGAGCTCGCCGCGGGCACTTTCGGTAGGTACGTAGACCTCCCCCGGGGGGACCTCAAAGCCCTCGGTGGCGAGCTTGAAGTGGTAGATCACCGCCTCCATGGAGGTGGCGAGCAGCTCCCGGGGTGGGAAGGAAAAGTGAGGGTTGGGATCGCGAATGGGGCCGGGCTCGAGCCGCTCCAGCCCCTGACGGATGATCCGGGCCGACTGGCGCATCTCCTCGAGCCGCACCACCATCCGGTCCCAGGTGTCCCCTCGCTCACCGAGCGGCACCTCGAAGTCGTAGGTCTCGTAGTCGCAGTAGGGGTAGGCCTTGCGCACGTCGTAGTTGACTCCGCTCGCGCGTAGGCTGCCCCCGGTGAGGCCGTAGGCGATCGCGTCCTCGGCGGAGATCACCCCCACACCGCGGGCCCGCCCCTCGAAGATCGGGCTGCCCACGAAGAGGCCCTGGTAGTCGTCGACCCGGTGGTCAAAGGTGTCGAGGAACTTCTTAAGCTCGGGGACGAATTCCTCGGGCAGATCTTCTCTAAGCCCCCCGATCCGAATGTAGTTGTGGTGAAAGCGCTGGCCGGACACCCATTCGAAGAGATCGAGGATGGCCTCCCGCTCGCGGAAGGCGTAGAAAAAGGGCGTAAGCGCCCCTAGATCCAAAAGGCCCGTGGCCACGAAGATCAGGTGGCTCGCGATCCGGGAGAGCTCGTTCAAGATCACCCGAATCACCCGGGCGCGCTCGGGCACCTCGGCACCAAGGAGCTTCTCGACGCTCAGCGCGTAGGCGAGGTCGTGGGCAAAGGAGTGCAGGTAGTCCATACGCGGGGTATAGGTGATGTTTTGGTGGTAGGTGCGGTTTTCCATCGTCTTCTCGAAGCCGGTGTGGAGGTAGCCGATGTGGGGAACCACGTCGAGCACCTCCTCCCCCGCGAGCTTGACCACGAGCCGGAGCACCCCGTGGGTCGAGGGGTGCTGCGGACCCATGTTGAGGAGCATCTCCTCGGTGCGGAGCTCCTTGGGCTCGGGAATCACCGCCGCTCCCCCTTTCTCCGGCCGCCACGCCAGCCGGTGAGCCCCTTGTCCTTACCCCGAAGCCCGGCGCGGAACGACGCGGGGTCGATGTAGCGCCCGTCGTTAAAGAGCGTGGGGGTCTCCCCAAGGGGGTGGTCCTTCCTAAGGGGGTGCCCTTCGGCGTCCTCCGGCAAAAGGATCCGCCGGAGGTCCGGGTGGCCCTCGAAGGCCAGGCCGAAGAGGTCGTAGACCTCGCGCTCGGGAAAGTTCGCGCTGGGCCAAAGGTCGGTGACGCTCGCGAGGCGGGGCTTTTTCTCGGGCACGTAGACCCGGGGGTAGATCCGGCTGCCGTCCCCGTCCCTAAACCCCGGCATGCTCACGAGCTCGTAGATCACCGCGAAGCGCTCGGGGTGCTGCCAGGAAGTACCCTCCGGGTAGTCGAGATAGTCCACGCCGATCACGTCGGCGAGATAGTTAAAGCCCATCTCCTTGAAGGCCCGCATGTGGATCTTGAACTCGGAAAGGGGCAGCACCAGGTGAAGCATCCCGTGCTCCTCGCGAATGGGGATTCCCTTCTCCTCGGCGTAGGCTTTCGCCTGGTCCCTTCGCACGCTAGGCCCCCTTCGCCCAGGCGGCCACCGGCGGGAGTCTCCGGCCGGATTCGTCCCTGGCCTGGCCGCGGATCTTCTTCTGTAGCTGCATCACCGCGTAGATGAGCGCCTCGGGCCGGGGCGGGCAGCCGGGGACGTAGACGTCCACCGGAACCACCGAGTCCACCGACTGGACGATCGCGTAGTTGTTGAACATGCCCCCGGAGCTGGCGCAGGCGCCCATGCTGATCACCCACTTGGGATCGGGCATCTGGTCGTAGACCCGCCGCATGACCGGGGCCATCTTCTTGGAGAGCCGGCCGGCGACGATCATCACGTCGGCCTGGCGGGGACTCGCCCGGAAGACCTCGCTGCCGAAGCGCGCGAGGTCGTTCCTGGCGTTGGTCGAGGCCATCATCTCGATGGCGCAGCAGGCGAGCCCAAAGGTCACCGGCCAGAGCGAGTTCGAGCGCCCCCAGGCGATCAGCTTCTCGAGCGTGGTGAAAAGGATGCCCTGGCGCTCGAGCTCCCGAAACTCCTCCTCGTAGGACTTCACCCGCGGTCCCTCCTCCCCTGGGGAAGCATCACCATCGTCCCCTTCTTCCACTCGTAGAGGAGGCCGGCGAGGAGCGCGAGGACGAAAAAGAGCATGGCCGCGTAGCCGGCGAGCCCCAGCTTCTTCGCACTCACCGCGTAGGGCCAGAGAAAGGCCACCTCCACGTCAAAGAGGATGAAGAGCAGCCCCACCGCGTAAAAGTGGGCGGGAAAACGGCGCACGTAACCCATCGGCTCGTTGCCCGATTCGTAGGCCGCGAGCTTGGCCGGGCTCGGCCGGCGGGGACCGAGCAGGTGGCCAAGCAGCAAGAGCCCGCCCCCGATGAGCGCGGCGAGAATAAGGTAGACGAGCGCGTTCAGGTACTCGATGAGCGGATCCATCCTCGGCCTCCTCGTGACCTTATTCACTTGGTGGCGCGTAAGCCACCCGTCGCTCCTTCCTCACCCATCTTAAGGAGGGGGAATGGGGCATGCGCCCCCGCCTAGCTCACCTTTCGATTCGCATACCGCTGCTTCTTCGAACCTTGCCGCGCGCGCGCTCCTCCGCGCCACGACTGAGCCCCATCCAGATCAAGGCGGTACCGTCGGACTCGAAGCGGAGCGGCCGGACCCGCTGGCGAAGCAACGCCGCGCCTCCCCGGGCTCGGGCTTTCTGCAAGGCCTCCTCCTCGCTCTCGGCGGCGACCAGGTAGACCGCCTCCACCCGCCCCGGGCCTTCGGCCTCGAGCTCGTTGGTGACCAAAAAGAGCTTCACAGCTTAAAGTGTAATCACAGATTACACTCTGGTATGACCAGAAGCATGCGCGCAACCGTGTGTCCCCACGACACCGCCCGGGGCCTTCCCCTTTGGATCGAGTTCTTCGTGGTGCTGGGCGCAGTCTCCGGCCGCGCGATCGGCTTCCAGCCGGCGGCGGACTTTCCCGAGTTCTACCGGCTTTGGAACCAGGTGGACTTGATCTACGCAAACCCCCTCGACGCGCTCAGGCTCGCCGACGAACGCGGTTTCCTCCCCCTGGTGAGCAACGACCGCTACGACGAGGCGGTGTTCTTGGTGCGGGATGGGCTTCCCGCCTCCCTCGAGGTTTTTGACGGCGCCGAGGTGGGCATGGTGGAGGGCCAGTTCGCCTCCCTGCTCGCGAAGCGTGTCCTCGCCGAACGGGGGATTCGGCCCCGTGGCTACCGCTCCTTTGGCAGCTGGGCCGAGGTGCTCGACGCCCTTCGACGGGGCGAGCTCGCGTGCGGGGTGCTCTACCGGGACTTTTACGAGGCCCTCTCCCCGGTCTCGCGAGAGGGGACCACGCTCGTGTTCCGCTCGGACGAGCGCCGGTTTTCGCACATCTTTCTGCTTTCCCCGGGCCTTCAAGACGAGCTCGAGGCGATGCGGGAAAGCTTCCTCAAGCTTACCGGTCAGCCGATGGCCGAACCCGTACTCAAGGACCTCGGCATCGGCCGTTTCTTCCCGGCGATGGACCTCGCCCCCATCCGCGATCTCGTGGAATCCTAAGGGGGTGCAGCGGGCGGTTCTCAAGCCGGGCAAGGAGAAGAAGGTCAAGAACTTCTACCCCACGGTCTACGCCGACGAGCTCGCCGAGGCCCCGAAGGCCCCCGGCATCACCCGGCTCTACGCGGCGGGGGGCGAACCCCTCGGCACCGGCTACTTTGAGCCCGGCTCCCGGGCCGCCCTCCGGCTCTACCGCTTCGACGAGGGGCCGCTCGATGCCGCCTTTTTCGAGGTCCGCTTCCGGGAGGCGGCCAGGCGCCGGGAACGCCTTGGCCCCTACCACCGGCTCGTTCACGCCGAGGCCGACGGGCTTCCCGGATTGGTGGTGGACCGTTTCAGCGAGGTGCTCTTGGTCCAGGTGCGTACCCAGGGCGCCTGGGCGCTCAAGGACCGCTGGATCCCGGCGCTCGAGCGCGTGACCGGCGCCCGCGCAGCGGTGCTCGTACCCACCGAGTACGGCAAAAAGGCGGGGCTTTCCCTGGAAAAACGCGCCCTCTGGGGCACGCCGCCCAAAACGCTCGCTTACGAGGAAGACGGGCTTTCCTTCGAACTTCCCCTCGAGCTCGCCCAGACCAAGGGCTTCTACCTCGACCAAAGGGAGAACCGGAGGCTCTTTGAGGCCGAGGTCCAGCCGGGAATGGCGGTGCTCGACGTCTACAGCCACGTGGGCGGCTTCGCCCTAAGGGCGGCGCGGAAGGGCGCCCGGGCGCTGGCGGTGGACAAGGACCTCGCCGCGCTCGGGGCGCTGGACCGGGCGGCGCGAACGCTCGGGGTTTGGGTGGACGTTCGCTCGGGGGATGCTCCTCGGGTGCTCGCCGCCCTCGTCGCCGAGGGGCACCGGTTCGACCGGATCGTGCTCGACCCTCCCGCGCTCGCCAAGTCCCCCCGGGATCTTCCCCGGGCCAAGCACATCTTCACCGAGCTCCTCGCCCACGCCTTCCGCCTCCTCGCCCCCGGGGGCCGGGTCTGGGTCTCCTCCTGCAGCTACTACGTCAAGGAGGCGGACCTGCTCGAAGCGGCCCGGCGGGCCGGCGCCGACACGGCCACGCGGTTTCGGGTGGTACGGATCACCCACCAGCCCGACGACCACCCCTGGGTCGCCCAGGTGCCGGAGACGCTTTACTTGAAGACGCTCGTGCTCGAGCCCCATCCGATTTCGTAATGGGGCGAGCCGTGCAAAACGAGCCAAGGCCGGCGCTCGCCGGCAGGGTTGCAAACGCAATCCGCCCTGTGAAACCAAAGGCCGCCCCAAGGGGGGCGGCCTTTTCTTTCTCGCAACCCCAACGGCGAGAGGGCATAGTAGGAATATGGTCCCCCTGGCCTTCGAGCGCGTTCGCCAAACCGAGCGCGCGCTCCTTTTCGAAAGCCCCTACGCCCACGCACAGATCACCGCCCACGAAGCGGGCTGGCGCGTCCTCGTCTACCTCCGCCCCGAGGACGCGGCAAAGCGGGGCCCGGCCGCCGAACCGGGTCCGCCCCGGCGCCTGAAGTTTGAGAACGGCCAGGTGCGCGCCGAAGGGCTTGGGCCGCTCGGCCTGACGCTCGAGCCCTTCGCCCTTACCTTCGGATTCCTCACCCGTTTGCGCTTTTTCGCCCTGCCCCGGGTGCCCTGGCAAGGCCTCCCTGGGCTCGAAGCGGCCCTGCCCCCCGCCGAGGGGCACCCCTATTCCGGCGGGCTCGGCTTCACCCTGGAAGAGTCCCCCCATCGCCGCTACTACGGGCTCGGCGAGCGCACCGGCTTCCTCGACAAGAAAGGAAAGCGCTACACCTTCTGGAACACCGACGAAACCAAACACACCGAGGCCACCGACCGCCTCTACCAAAGCCAGCCCTTCCTGCTCCTAAGCGAAGGGGAGGAGGCGCTCGGCCTCGCGCTGGATGAGAGCTTTCCCCTGGTCTTCGACCTCGCGTTTTCCCACCCCGGGCGCTCGCGGATCCAAACCCCCGGCCCCACCCTCGACCTCTACCTGCTTCCCGGCCCCACCCCCGCCGAGGTGGTCGTCCGGCTCACCGCGCTCTTTGGCCGGCCCCCGCTCCCCCCACGCTGGGCGCTCGGCTACCACCAGTCCCGCTACGGATACCAAAGCCAGGAGGAGGTCCGGGCGGTGGCCGAGGCCTTCGCCGCCCACGGCATCCCTTTAAGCGCCCTCTGGCTCGACATCGATTACATGGACGGCTACCGGGTCTTCACCTTCGACCGCTACCGCTTCCCCGATCCCAAAGCGCTCGCAAAGGAGCTCGGACGGCGGGGAATCCACCTGGTGGCGATCGTGGATCCCGGTGTGAAAAAGGAGGCGGGCTACCCGGTCTACGAAGAAGGGCACGCCCGGGGCTACTTCGTGCGTACCGCCCGGGGCGAGGAGCTCGTCGGCGAGGTCTGGCCCGACCCCGCGGTCTGGCCCGACTTCACCCGGCCCGAGGTGCGCGAGTGGTGGGGCAATCTCCACCGGAGGCTGCTTGAGGCCGGGATCGCCGGGATCTGGAACGACATGAACGAGCCCTCGGCCTTCGCGCTCAAAAACGCAAGGTCCGACCCCGTCTGGGGGAAGACCCTCCCCCTCTCCGCCCGCCACGGGGAAAAGACCCACCTCGAGGTCCACAACCTCTACGGCCAGTGCATGAGCCGGGCGACCTTCGAGGGGCTTTCCCGACTCGCCCCCGAGCGCCGTCCCTTCGTGCTCTCCCGGGCGGGCTTCCTCGGGATCCAGCGCTACGCCTGGGTCTGGACCGGGGACAACCAAAGCCGCTGGGAGCACCTTTTGATGAGCATCCCGATGCTTTTAAACCTCGGGCTATCCGGCGTCGCCTTCGCCGGAGCCGATATCGGCGGCTTCGCCGAGGACGCTTCCGCCGAGCTGCTTTGGCGCTGGAGCTGGCTCGGGGCGTTTTACCCCTTCATGCGAAACCACTCGGCGAAGACCAGCCGGCGCCAGGAGCCCTACGCCTTCGGCGAGCCCTGGACCGGCCGGATCGCCGAGGCGATTCGCTTTCGCTACCGCCTGCTCCCCTACCTCTACACCCTCGCCGCCGAGGCCGCCGCCACCGGCGCCCCCCTCATGCGCCCGATGTTCTGGCACTTTCCCGCCGAGGCCGAGGCCTACCGGGTGAACGACCAGTTCCTCCTGGGCCCGGCGCTCCTCGTCGCCCCCATCGTCCGGCCGGGCGAGGAAGCGCGGGCGGTCTGGCTGCCCCCGGGAAGGTGGCAGGACTGGTGGACGGGGGAGGTCTTCGAGGGAGGGCACTACCAGGTGGCCCGGGACCACGGGCGGATTCCCCTCTTCCTCCGGGAGGGGTTCGCCGTGCCCCTCGCGGAGGAGGGCCTTGCCTTCCGGGTCTTTGGAGAACGGGCAGAGGGCCGGCTCTACCAGGACGCCGGGGACGGGTACGAACCGGGGGCGTGGTACGGGCTTTCGGTCACAGGAAATCGCGCCCGCTTCGAGGGGGAGGCGCGGCCCCGGGTCTGCCGGCGGGAAGAGGATGGGGAAAAGCCGGTCCCCCTCGATTAAGCGAGGACCCTGAGCCCCCCGGGGCGGAGCTCGACCCGGTAGACGCTTCGGGGCTTGAGCACCTCTCCGTCGGCGTGGGCCGGCGTCGGCCGGTCGAAGCGGAGCTCGAAGGCGGGGGCGGAAAAGTGGCGCACCTCGGGGTGGGAAAGGTGGCGGCCCCGCATGAGCCGGGGCAGGACCCCGAGCACCCCGACCCGGGAAAACCGGCCCGCCACCACCGCCTCAAGCCGCCCGTCGGCGGGGTCGGCCATGGGAGCGATGGGAAACCCCCCGCCGTAGGTGGGGCCGTTCATCACCGCGGCGAGGAGGGCGGGGCCCTGGTAGAGCCGCTTGCCCCCGGCGATGAGCTCGATCTCGGGCAGCACCAGGTTTCTGAGCTCGGCGAAGATGCCGTAGAGGTAGCGGGGCATCCCCACCAAGAACCGGGGGGCCGAAAGCGCCCGCCGGGCCACCCCGGCGTCAAAGCCAAGCCCCAGGGAA
>JALSJG010000152.1 GCA_026989475.1 Thermaceae bacterium
GAGGCGATCTTCGGGGTTCCGATGCGGGCGCTTCCCGTGCCCTATCCTGAGATCGGGGTGGACGTGGACAAACCCGAGGACCTCGCCTTCGCGGAAAAGGCGCTTGGAGGTGGCCTTGCGTAGGGTGCGCGATCTTCGCTGGGCCGGTCTCATCGCCTTCGTGGCCGCGCTTGCGGTGGGGCTTTTCGTGGGGCTCGTGGTGCACCTTTTGCTCGGGGGGCGGATCGGCTGGGAGGACTTCGACCTACCGGGCCTCGTCGAGGGGTTTTTCTTCCTGGCCGCCTTCGTTTTGAGCCTTTTCGTCGCCAAGCGAGCGGTGCGGGTGCCCTGCAGCACCCTGCTCACCGCCGGGGCGGTGGCCCCCTGGCCGGCGCGACGGCTCGCCGAGCCGGTGCCCTTGCTCGCCTCCCCCGCCGAGGAGAGCGGCCGCTGGGCGGTCTTGGTCGAGGACGGCCGGCCGGTGGGGGTGCTCGGGCTCGGGAGCGAGATCCTCCCCTGGGAGGAGGCGCCGGTGGTCGGCGGGGAGGTGGCGATCACCGAGCTCGCGCCGCTTTTCTGGCAGGGGGAGGCGGTCTTCGTCGCCGACGGCCAGAAGGTGCACGGGGTGATCACCCGGGAGCGCTACCTCCGGGCGGTGGTCTCGTGAGCGAGCCCGAGCCGATTCCCACCGCGATCACCCGGATGCTCGGGATCCGCTACCCGATCGTGGTGGCGCCGATGTTTTTGGTGAGTACCCCGGAGCTTCTTTTGGCGGTGGCCCGGGCCGGGGCGATCGCCGTGATCCCGAGCCTGAACTTTCGCACCCACGATGCGTTTGCGGAGTTTTTGGAGGCCTTTCCCGAGCTACCCTTCGGGGTGAACCTGATCCTCAAGGACAATCCCCGGCTCGCCGAGGATCTGGAGGCGGTGGTGCGTCGGCGGGTTCCCCTGGTGGTCACCTCGCTCGGGGATCCGGGGCCGGTGGTGGAGCGCGTGAAGGCTTACGGAGGGCGGGTCTTCGCCGACGTGGTGGGGTTCCGCCACGCGCAGAAGGCGGCCGAGCGGGGCGTGGACGCGCTGGTGGCGGTGGCCTGCGGGGCGGGCGGGCACGCGGGCCGGGTGAGCCCCTTCGTGCTCGCCCCCTGGCTCAAGGAAGCGACCGGCCTTCCGGTGCTGGTGGCGGGGGGCCTGGCCACGGGGCGGCACCTGCTCGCCGCGCTCGCCCTGGGGGACGCGGGGTACTTCGGCACCCGCTTCATCGCCACCCTTGAGTCGGGGGCCGACGAAGCGTACCGGCGGATGCTGCTCGAGGCCGGCCCCGAGGACGTGGTCTATACCGACACGGTGACCGGGGTGCCCGGCAACTTCCTCGCGCCTTCCTTGGAGGAGTTTCGTAAAGGAGCGAAGCCCTGGAAGGAGGTTTATTCCGCCGGCCACGCGGTGGCTTTTGTGCGCGAAGTGCTTCCGGCGGGGAAGCTCGTGCTCCGGATTGCCGCCGAGTATCACCGCGCCAGAGCCCGGTTGCCCTGAGCGTTGCACGTATACCCTTTCCCGCAAGCAAGCCGCCTGGCATGGGGCTTATACACTTTTCACCGGCTAGAACTAGTGTTACCTTGGAAGCTGGACGCGGGTTCGTTGCATATTCATGAGCCCGGGTCCCGGAGGTGGCGAATGGCCGTCTTGAAGGTCCAGACCGAGCGGAAGTACCGGCCTATCACGCTGGCCAACATCGAGGAGCTTCCCGAGTGGAAGGCCCTGGACCCCGAGGTCCAGGAGGCGGTGCGGGTGGTCTCCCAGGTGTTGCCTTTCCGCACCAACGAGTACGTGGTGCGGGAGCTCATCGACTGGTCCAAGGTGCCCGAGGATCCCATCTTCATCCTCACCTTCCCGCAGAAGGGGATGCTCGAGCCCGAGGACTTCAACCGCATCCGTGACCTGATGCGGAAAGGGGCACCGAAGGAGGAGATCCGCCGGGCGGCCCACGAGATCCGGCTCAAGATGAACCCGCACCCCGCCGGCCAGCTTACCCACAACGTGCCGACTTTGAACGGCCGGCGCCTTGAGGGCCTGCAGCACAAGTACCCCGAGACCGTCCTGATCTTTCCTGGCCCGGGCCAGGTGTGCCACGCGTTTTGCACCTACTGCTTCCGCTGGGCCCAGTTCGTGGGCGAACCCGACCTTCGGATGGCGACCAACGAGTCCAAGGACCTGCAGGACTACCTCAGGGTCCACAAGGAGGTCACCGACATCCTCTTCACCGGCGGCGACCCGATGGTGATGAAGACGGCGGTCTTCGAGCGCTTTATCCGCCCGCTCCTCACCGAGGAGTTTGCCCACGTGCAGGACATCCGCATCGGCACCAAGGCGCTCGCCTACTGGCCGACGCGCTTTTTTGACGACGCCCTCCTCCGCCTCTTCGAGGAGATCGTCGCGGCCGG
>JALSJG010000153.1 GCA_026989475.1 Thermaceae bacterium
GGGCCGGGCCGGCCGCTCCTTAATGCGGGAAAAGAACTTAAGGGGTTCCAAGAGGACCTCGGTCACGGGTTCACCTCCCGATAGTCGAGCTCTCCATTCAGAATACGCACAAGAATCGGCGGGGCCTGGTCGGGGCCGTAGGTGACCTCGGCGCCCCCGGCCGCGGCGCGGCGCGTGCCCGGGAGCCGTATCGTGCCGTTCGTGATCCGGGCGTGGACCTTGAGGGGGCGCGCTGCCAAGACCCGCACCGCGCCGTTCATGAGCTCCATCCGGGTGGGCCCTTGGGGAGCGAAAGCGCGAAGCTCGACCTTGCCGTTGGTGCAGCTTATGCGGGTGGTTCCGGTGGGGCGGTAGTCCCGGAGTCGGACGACGCCGTTCGTGGCCGAGAAGTCGAGGGCCAAAAGGCGGCCCTTTGCCCTTAGCTCGCCGTTGGTGAACGCGATCTTAGCCACCACCGGTCTTGGGAGGGTGAGCTCGACGCGGTAGACGGTGCCCCTCGGCTGCCGGTCGTCCCGGAGGATGAGCCGATCGCCCGCAAGCCGGACCTCGGGGCGCATCCGGGCCAGCGCGGCCCGGTGCCTTGCCTTGTAGGTCAGGGTAAGCCGGCCGTTGCCCGGATGAACGATGACTTCGGCGTTGGTGAGGGCAAGCTCGAGGGCGTGGATCGCGGGAAGCGCCCGCTCCGCTTCGCGGGTATACGGGTAGCCCCGGTCCTCGGCGCACTCCGCGCGGACCGTCACAACCCCGGTTCCCAGGAAGAGCCCGAGTAGCGAAAGGGCGACGACGGCCTTCGCGGTGAGGCTTTTGGTCCGGGTGAGGGCGAGGAAGAGGCTGTAAAGCCAAGCCGCCACCGCAAGCAGGGTGAAAATCCCGTTTCCCACCATGGCCTCCCCCTAGACCTCGGTCTCGCGGTAGATCGCGAAGGAGAGGAGTGCCCCGAGCAAAAAGGCCACCACCCCCGCGGCCAGCGGCCAGGCCGGCCAGCTGCCCGAGGGCAGGACGATCTCCAGCCCGGGGACGTTCCCGGCAAGCCAGCGGAAGGAGCCCACGCTAACCTTGGGGCCAAAGTTCCATAGCGCTTCGGAATCCAGCCGGCCGAGGAGCCATCCGATCCCCATCGGAAGACCCAGGAATACTGCCGCAGCCGCGGCGCCCCCCACCCGCCCCAGGCGGTAGGCGACGTGGACCGCGGTCGCCAGCTGAAAAAGGCCCAGCGCGGGGAGCCCCAGGGCGAGGAAGAGGTAACCCCCAAGCCGCAAGAGCTCACCGGCGCCACCGGGATCGAAGCGGCCGACCGCCCAAAGTCCCAACGCGAGGAGACCCCCGCCGAGGAGGAGCGCGAAGGACAGGAACTCGGCGGCCTGGGCCAGGGCGAGCCGGGCGGGGCCCCGGGGCAGGAGGAGGAGCATCCCCAGCTCGCCCCGGGCCGCGGCCCGGACGTTCCGGCGGTAGAGGACGAAAAAGAGCGCAAGCCCGCCCCAGATCGCTCCCTGGCTGAGGCCCACCAGGTAAAGGAGGGCGGTGGTGCGGTCGAGATTCCGCCCGCTGTAGGCGGCAAGGAGCAGTCCCACTAAGACCAAGAGGGCGATCCCCCGATCGCGGGAAAGCCTCCATAAGACCAGAGCCCTCATGCCAGCACCTCCTTGAAGGTCTCCACCACGCTCTTGCCTTCTTTCCGCAGCGCCTCCACGGAGACGTCGAGCGCAATCCGGCCCTCCTTTAGAAAGACCGCCCGGTCGAAAAGCCCCTCGGCCTCCCCCACCTCGTGGGTGGAGAGGATCAGGGTCGCGTCTTCCCGCCACTCGCGAACGAGCGCCTTTAGGATCCGGTCGCGGCTGATCAGGTCAATGCCGGCGAGGGGCTCGTCGAGGAGGTAAAGGGGCGCCCGCCGGGCGAGGGTGAGGGCCAGGTTGGCCCGGGCCCGCTGGCCGCGGCTCATCTGGCCGAAAGGCCGGTCGGGGACTTCGAGGAAGCTAAGAAGCTCCCGGTAGCGCCCGCGGTCGAAGGCGGGGTCGGCTCCGGCAAGAAGCGCGGCCACCCGGGCCGGGCTGGCCTGCTCCGGCCAGGGGTTTTGTTCGGGTAGGTAGGCGATCCTTCCCCGTTGCTTACGGGGCGGCATGCCGTCTAGGTGCACGGAGCCTTGGTCGGGGAGAAGCAGGCCGGCGATCACCTTGAGGAGGGTCGTCTTCCCGGCCCCGTTGAGGCCGAGCAGCCCCACCACCTGGCCCAGGGTAACGGTGAAGCTTACCCCGCTTAGGGCCGGGGTCTTCAGGTACTGCTTATGCACGTTTTGGATCTCCAGCATCCGTTTCCACCTCCCTAAGGACCGCCGCCGCCTCCTCGGGGTCTAGCCCGAGCGACCGCGCGGCCTCGAGGTAGCGCCGGGCGGCGGCGACCAG
>JALSJG010000154.1 GCA_026989475.1 Thermaceae bacterium
CGAGCTTGCCGGCCGCCTCCGCGCGCGGCTGGCTTGGATCTTCGTGGACGAGTACCAGGATACGAGTCCTCTGCAGGGGCGGGTCTTTGAACGGCTCGAGGGCCTGGGCGTGGGGCTTTTGGTGGTGGGCGACCCCAAGCAGGCGATCTATGCCTTCCGGAACGCCGACGTCGAGGTCTTCCGCCGGGCCCGGCGCCGGGCCGAACGGGTCCATTACCTCGACATCAGCTACCGCCATGCCCATACGTTGGTGGCCTTTTTGAACCGGTTCACCCGGGAGCTCGCTGCTCGAGAGCTCGGGTTCACCCCGGTCGAGGCCCCTGAGGTCCGGGCCCGGCCAGGAGCCCCGGAAGGTCGGGTGGAGGCGCTCAAGGTGGAAGGGCCCCGGCCGCTCGCCGACCTGCGCCGGGCCGAGGCGCGTGAGGTGGTCCGCTGGCTACGGGAACACCACGAGGCCGGACGGAAGTGGTCGGAGATGGCGGTCTTGGTCCGCAGCCGGACGAGCTATGAAGCCTTAAAGCCCGCGCTCCTTGCCGAGGGTGTGCCCCACGTATTCGTAGGGGCGCGGGGGTTTTTCCGGCTTCGGGAGGTTCGGGACCTGGTAGAGGCGGCCCGGGCTGCCCTCGACCCAGGGGATCGCCTCGCGCTCGGTGCCTTCTTGCGAGGGCCTTTCGGCGGACTTTCGCTCGGCGAAGTGGTGGCGGTGCTTCGGGCCGAGGACCCCGTGGCCGCCCTTTCCGCCTGGCCGCACGTGAAGGCGCGCCTGCTTGCGCTCATCGAGCGGGCCCGGATGCTGGATCCGGTGCGTTTCTTTGAGGAGCTGGCCCGGGCTCGGTTGATCGGGGGCTCGAGTTACCTCGAGCTCCTCGAACCCCGGGCCCGGGCCAACGTGGACCGGCTGCTTTTCTTGCTCGCGTCCAAGCGCTTTTCCCGGCTTGAGCTGCTCCTTAGGGAGCTCGAGGAACTCCGGGCTCTGGACGCCGAGGCCGAGGTGGCCGAGGGGGGGTTCGAGGCCGTTCGGGTCTACACCTTTCACGGGGCCAAGGGGCTCGAGTGGCCGGTGGTGGCGGTCTTTGACCTTGCCCGGGGAGAACGCCGGGAGCGGGAGCGGGTCTACGTCGCTCCCGGCGAGGGCCGGTATGCTTTCATGGGCGACCCCTCCTACCCGGAGTTCGAGGCCTCCTGGGAGGAGCGAGAGCGGGACGAGTTTCACCGGCTGCTCTACGTCGCCTTTTCCCGGCCTCGGGAGGCGTTGCTTTTTAGCTACAGCGTCTCGATGCGAAAAACCGCGCAGGGCCTTCGTCCCCAGCCCCGCGGCCTGGCCCGGGTTTTAGAGTCGCTCGGGGTGATGGACTGGCCGGAGGTACGGGCGCGGAAGCTTTGGATCGAGAAATCCCCCAGCGTTTGGAGCGCGCATGACGGCCCTGCTCCGGCCGCGCCGGATCCGATCCTTTCGCGCTCGATCGAGCCCGGTCCCTGGCCCCGGGTCACGAGCCCTACCGCCTTGAAGTCCGAGCGACTCGAACCTTCCTATGCCGACCCGGAAGCGATCTACGCCGAGCCCGATCCTCTGGGACGGGGGCTGGGACGGGTGGTGGGAACGCTGGTACACGCCGCCATCGCCGCGGGCTGGGGGCCCGAGCGGGTGGACGGGCTCCTGCGTCAGGAAGCAGCGCAACACCTCACCGAGGAGGAACGGCGGCAGGTGAGGGAGGCGATCCTGGAGCTCCTCAGGGCCTACGGGGATCTCCTTGGGGGGGCGCTTCCCAGACTGGAAGCGCGGGAAAGGGACCATGCCGAGCTTCCCTTCGTCTACCCCCTCGGCAGGACGGTGATCCACGGGGTCATCGACCGGCTCTACCAGGTTGGCGGCACCTGGTTCCTCGAGGATTACAAGACCGACCGGGTCGAGGGCGATCTTCTGGAGTACGCCAAGGCCCAGGGTTACGACTTCCAGCTCGCCGTCTACCGCCAGGCGGTAGAGGCGGTGCTAGGGATACGGCCCCGGGTCCGCCTCGTCTTCCTCGCCCGAAAGGAGGTGCTCGAGCTCGACGAGGACCTCCTCGAGGCCGCCCTCACCCGCTTCGAGCTCGGCTAGGGCGGCCTCGATCTCCTGACTGCCCTCGACCTCCTTGCCTGCCGCCACCAGGAGCCGGCCGTATAGGTAGCGGAGCCGCGGGTCCTCTTCTTCGAGGAGCCACGCCCGCAAGCGCGCGATCGCCGCGAGCTCGTCGCCCGCGGCGAGCAGGCGCCTTAGCTCTGCGAGTCTTCCTCCCAGGGCTCGACCACCACCTCGAGGAGCACCTCGGCGTTTAGGTTTGCGGTCACCGAGCAGAACTTCTTGTGCGAGAGCTCGGCCGCGTGCCGGAGGGCTTTCTCGGTGACCCCGGGTCCGCTCCCGATGTGCCGGACCACGATCTTGGTGTAGCGCTTGGGGTGGGTTTCGGCCCGCTCGCCCTCGACCTCGACCCGGTAGCGGGCGAGGGGGGTGCGCTTTTTCTTCATGATGCTCACCACGTCGTAGGCGGTGCAGGAGCCCAGCGAGGCGAGGAGGAGCTCCATGGGCCGAAAACCCACGGGGGGGCTTTCGCCGTCAATGACGATTCGCACCTGGGATTCGTTCTCGGCGGAGAAGCGAAAGCCGCAGAGGTGTTCCACGACGATCTTCTTCCGGCTCATACGAAGCTCCATTAAAGCAGACCGCGCACGTACCCGCCGTCCACGATCAGGGTCTGGCCGGTGATGTAGCCCGCCGGAACGCCCATCAAAAAGACCGCCGCCGCTGCGATCTCCTCGGGGCGGCCGAGCCGCTTCATGGGGATGGTGGCCTCGAGCCGGCGCTCGGCCTCCTCGGGGCGGATCCCCTCGCGCTCGGCCTGGTGGGCGAGCAGCGCCTCCACCCGCTCGGTCTTGGTGTAGCCCGGCCCGACCGCATTCACCGTGATCCCGTGGGGGGCGAGCTCGCGGGAGAGGGTCTTCAGGTAGCCGGTAAGCCCCGCCCGGATGCCGTTGGAGAGCGCCAGGTTCTCGACCGGCTCCTTGACCGAGATCGAGGTGATGAAAACGAGCCGGCCAAAACCCCGCGCCTGCATGCCGGGTACGAGCCCCTGCACCAGCCGGACCATGGGCAAAAAGAGCGCCTCGAAAGCCCGGCTCCAGGCCTCGGGGGCGAGCTCGAAGGCGCTTCCCGGCGGGGGGCCGCCGGTGTTGCCCAAAAAGAGCTCGGCTTCGCCGAAGCCCTTGAGCTTTTCCAGGATCCGCTCCGCCGCGTCCTCGCGGGAGAGGTCCACCGCCAGGTAGTCGGCCTCCGCGCCCCTTTCCCGGATCTCCCGGGCGAGCTCGGCGAGCCGCTCCGGGCTGCGGGCGACCAGGAAGACCCGCGCGCCCTCTTCCGCGAGGGCGAGCGCCACCGCCCGGCCGATCCCTTTGGAGGCGCCGGTGACCAGCGCCGTCTTTCCCCGAATCCCTAGCTCCATGTCCGGATTATAGTGGCGGTATGGAGATCAAGGACCTCGCCGCGCTCGTGCGGTTTTCCGAGGAAAAGATGCAAAAGATCGAGGTCTTCCCCTCGAAGCGCATGCGCTACGACCTTTACACCCTGCTCCCCGGGCAGGGCCAGCGGGTGCACGCCCACGCGGACGCCGACAAGATTTACTACGCCCTCGAGGGCGAGGTGATGCTCCGGGTGGGCGAGGAAGAGGCCCTCTTGCCCGAGGGGTCGGCGGGGTTCGCCCCCGCGGGGGTGCCCCACGGGGTGCGGAACGTCTCCGCGAGCCCGGCGGTTTTGCTCGTGGTCATGGCCCCGCGGGAAGGGGCTTCGAAAACCACTTGACCGCCGGCCCCCCGCTTTTTTGAAAGCGGTACCCAAGGGTGGTGAAAAACCGCTCCGCGCTCGGGTTCTCGCCGTAGACCACGGCGTAGAGGGTGCGGTAGCGGCCGGCCAGGCTTTGCTCGAGCTCCCGCACCGCTTGCTGCCCGATCCCAAGCCCGCGGTAGGCCTCGGCGACGAGCACCAAGGAGAGCGTGGCCGCGCCGTCCTCGGGGTGGTCGAGCTTGTAGTCGAGGAGCCCCACCGCTTCCTCGGCCAAGAAGATCAGCTCGACGCGCCGCTTTTCGTCCCCTTGGGCGGCGAGGAGCTCGCGCTCGACGTCGGCCTCGGTGGGGAGCTCGGCGCCGATGGTCTCGAAGTAGCCCGGGCTCTGGCGGTAGATCGCGAGGATCCGGGGAAGGTCGGCAAGCTCCGCCGGCCGCCGCCGGAGGGGGAGCTCGGTGGGGGTCGCCATCGGGCCTCATCTTAGGGGGCGAAGGGGGTGAGAAGGGAAAGCGGCCGGGGCTCGCCCCGGCCGCTTTCCCGGTCTTAGATTTACTGGTCCGCCGGCTCCACGACGGTGACGTTCACCGCCTGGGGGCCCTTCCCGGCCCGGCCCGGCTCGACCTCGAACTCGACGATGTCGCCCTCGTTCAGGGTGCGGAAGCCCTCGGCGTTGATGGCGGTGTAGTGGACGAAGACGTCCCCTTCGCCCTCGCGCTCGATGAAGCCGTAACCCTTTTCCGCGTTGAACCACTTGACTCGACCCTTCGGCATTGCAAACTTCCTTTCTCTCGCCCGGATCTGGGGGTTGGGACTCGCTTTGCGCCCCCGGATTTTCCCCGGACGCCTAAGGGTACCATCCGGGCGCCCGCTTGTCCACTACTTTTTGAAGGCCCGCTTGACCTTCTCCCAGATCCCCTCGAGCCCGGCCGCCTCCCCCATCGCCTCGGCGTACTCGAGGAGGGCCTTCTTGGCCTTGGGCGGGAGCCTTTTCGGAACCTCGAGCTCGGTGACCACGAGCAGGCTCCCGGGCCGTCCCCCGCCCGGGTCCGGGAGGCCCGCGCCCTCCAGCTCAAAGACCTCGCCGTGCCCGGTCCCCGGCGGGATCTCGAGCGGCACCGGCCCGTCGAGGCTGGGCACCTCCACCCGGGCCCCGAGGGCCGCCTGGGCGAGCCCGAGCTTCAGGGTGTAGATCAGGTTCTTTCCGTCGCGCCTGAGCTCGGGGTGGGGCTTTGCCCGCACCCGCACGTAGAGGTCCCCGGCGCCCCCGGGCCCGACGTGCCCCCGCCCGGGCACCCGGAGGAGCTGATCCTCGCCGATCCCCGGCGGGATCGTCAGGGTGATCTCCTCCTCGGTCTGGACGAGCCCGCGGCCGCCGCAGGTGGGGCAGCGCTCGGTGAGGATGCGGCCGGTCCCCTTGCAGTGGGGGCAGGGGGTTTCCTGCACCATGGTGCCGAAGATGGTCCGCTGGAAGCTCTGGACCCGGCCCGATCCCCGGCAGGTGGGGCAGACCTGGGCCTTCCCGCCGGCGCCGCCGCAGCTCGGGCAGGGCACCTGGCGCGGGTACCGCACCTTGACCTCGCCCCCCTTGGCCAGGGTCCCCAGGTCCACCTCGACCTCGAGCTCGATGTCCGCTCCCCGCCCCCGGCGGCTTTTTGCCCCGAGGCGCACCCCGAAGAGCTCCTCGAAGAGGTCGAAGAGGTCCTCGGGGTAGACGTTCCGGTAGGCCTCGGCCCCCTCGACGAAGCCCCGCCGGTCGTACTCGGCCCGCTTTTTCGGGTCCGAGAGCACCGCGTAGGCCTCGTTGATCTCCTTGAAGCGCTCCTCGGCCTCGGGGTCGCCCCGGTTTTTGTCCGGGTGGTACTTTTTCGCGAGTTCCCGGTAGGCGCGCTTGATCTCCTCCGGGCTCGCGTCCTGGGAGACGCCGAGGATCGCGTAGTAGTCCTTCATCGCTTTCCTTACTATAGGCGCCGCCCGCGTTTTCTAAAATGCGGGGGTGCAACCCCCCTTGCCCGAGCGCGTGCGGCCAAGGCGGCTTTCGGAGATCGTCGGCCAGGAGGCGCTTTTGCGCCGCCTCGTCCGCATGGTCGAGCGGAAAAGTCCGGCCTCGATGATCCTCTGGGGCCCGCCGGGGAGCGGCAAGACCACGATCGCCCGGGTGCTCGCCGAGGCCCTGGACCTACCCTTCGCGGCCCTCTCGGCGGTGGAGGCCGGGGTCAGGGAGATCAAGGCGCTCGCCGAACGGGCCGAGAAGGAGGGGCCGATTCTGCTTTTCTTCGACGAGATCCACCGGCTCAACAAGGCGCAGCAGGACTACCTCCTTCCCCACCTCGAGTCGGGGCGGTTCGTGCTCGTGGGGGCGACCACCGAGAACCCGAGCTTTTCCATCATCCCCGCGCTCCGCTCAAGGGCGCGGGTCTATGTGCTCGAGCCCCTTGGGAAAGAGGAGATCCTCGCCCTTATGCGCCGGGCGCTAAGCCACCCCGAGGGGCTTCCCGGCGTCGAGGCCGAGGAGGAGGCGCTGGCGCTCATCGCCGAGGCCGCCTCCGGCGACGCCCGGCGGGCGCTCAGCGCGCTTGAGCTCGCCGCCGAGCTCGGCGAGGGGCGGGTGAGCGTGGAGGCGGCTAAGGAGGCGCTCGGCCGCGAGAACCTCGTGATGGATAAGGGCGGCGACGCCTTCTATGACCTGATCAGCGCCCTGCACAAAAGCGTTCGCGGCTCCCACGCCGACGCCGCCCTTTACTACCTCGCCCGGATGCTCGAGGGCGGGGCCGACCCCCTCTACATCGCCCGCCGGCTGGTGCGGATGGCGGTGGAGGATATCGGCCTCGCCGATCCCGGTGCCCTCCGGGTGGCGCTCGCCGCCAAGGAGGCCTACGAGCTCCTGGGGAGCCCCGAGGGCGAGCTCGCCCTCGCGGAGGCCGTCCTCTACCTCGCGCTTGCCCCCAAGTCGAACCGGGTCTACCGGGCCTACGAGGCGGCCCGCCGGGCGGCCCGGGAGCACCCCGCGGCGCCGGTGCCCCTTCACCTCCGAAACGCCCCCACCGGGCTCATGAAGGCCCTCGGCTACGGCAAGGGCTACGCCTACTACCACGACGACCCCGAGGGGAGCTTCGCCCAGGCGTATCTACCGAAGGAGCTCGAGGACGCCCGCTTTTACGAGCCCGGAGAGGAGGGCTTCGAAAAGCGGTTCAAGGCCCGCCTCGAGGAGCTGAGGCGGCGCTTCGCCGCCGCAAGGCGCGCGGGGCGCTAGCGCCTTTCCCGGGTGGGTGCGCCTTGGCTTCCTTCGGCGGGGGCTTGCCCTGCCGCAAGTACGGAGGCCGGCGTTTGGCTCCTTGGACAGGCTGGCCCCCGTTTACCCCTTCCTCACGTCCTTCGCCCATTGGAGCAGCTTTTCCAGGGGGAGCGTGTTCAAAACCTGCTCCGGGCCGAGCCAGGCCCTTTGGGCGTTCCCAACCGCGAGCTCCATGAAGCGGAGGTGGTCCTTTTGGTGGGCGTCGGTGGAGAGGGTGAACGTAAGGCCGTACTCTCGGGCCCTCCGGGCGAGCACGTCGGGCAGGTCCATGCGGTCGTAGTAGCCGTCGATCTCCACCGCCTTGCCGAGCTCCTTCATGCGGGCGAAGACCTTTTCCCAGTCGGCCTTGACCGGGGCGCGCTTGCCGATCAGCCGGGCGGTGGGATGGGCGAGGACGTGCACCAGGGGGTGCTCGATCGCCCGCAGGATGCGGCGGGTCATCGCCTCCTCGTCCATGGAGAAGCGGGAGTGGATGGAGACGAGGACGAGCTCGAGCTCGGCTAAAACCTCGTCCGGGTAGTCGAGGCTCCCGTCGGGGAGGATGTCCACCTCGGCCCCGGCGATCAGGTAGGGACGGCCCCCGGTCTTCTCATTCACCCGCCGGATCTCGGCGATCCTTTCCTTCATCTTCTCCGGCGGAACCCCACCCGCGACCCGCACCGCCGGCGAGTGGTCGGTGACCGCGAGGTAGGCGTAGCCCATCTCGGCGGCAAACCTCGCGAGCTCCTCCAGGGTGTGCTTGCCGTCCGACCACTTGGAGTGGACCTGGAGGTCGCCCCGGATCTCCTCCAGGGTCACCAGGCGGGGCAGGGCGTGTTGTTGCGCGAGCTCGATCTCTCCCAGGTCCTCCCGCATCGGGGGCGGGATCCAGTCCATGCCGAGGGCGGCGTAGACCTCCTCCTCGGTGGCGCCGGCGATTTGCTCCTCGCCCCGCCAGACCCCGTACTCGTTCAGTTTGAGCCCCATCTGCTGGGCGATCCGGCGAAGGTGGATGCCGTGGGCCTTGCTGCCGGTGAAGTATTGGAGCCCGGCCCCAAAGGACTCGGGGGGCACGATCTTCAGGTCCACCTGGATCCCCGGGCTGATGTAGACGGTAGCCTTCCCCGGCCCCAGGGCGTAGACCGCCTTGACCGGGGCCAGCTGGGCAAACGCCTCGGCCACCTTGGCCCCCTCGCGGGTGGCGGCGAGGAAGTCGAGGTCCCCCACGGTCTCCTTGTAACGCCGGGCGCTCCCCGCGATCGCGGCGTCCTCGACCTCCGGGAGCTCCTTTAAGAGTCGAAGCAGTTCCCGGGCCTCATAGAGCACCGCCCCGAGCGGCCAGCGCTTGCTCGCGGCCTCCACCAGGTCGAGGTTTTTGAGCAAGCGCTCGCGTTTTCGCTCGCCGAACCCCGGGAGCTTCAAAACCTCGCCGGACTCGAGCACCTTGCGAAAGGCCTCGAGCGAGTCCACCCCGAGCTTTTCGTAAAGCAGCTTCGCGGTTTTCGGTCCCACCCCGGGGACCCGCATGACCTCGAGCACCCCCCGGGGCACCTTGGCTTTGAGCTCCTCGAGCTTTCGGACCTTTCCGGTCTTCAGGTACTCGAGGATCTTGAGCGCGAGATCGTGCCCGATCCCGGGGATTTCCTCAAGCGCTTCAAGGCCCCCCTTCGCCACCTCCTCAACCGGGTCCTCCAGGTCGAAAAGCGCCCGGGCGGCGTTGCGGTAGGCGCGGATGCGGAAGGGATTGTCGCCGAGAAACTCGAGCATGTCGGCGATCTCTTCAAAGATCTCGGCGACCTCCGCGTTCTTCATGGCCTTCATGATACGCGGGGTTGGGACATATGTCCCGCTATGGAAACGATAGGTTTTCTCACGATGGGTCCGGCAAGGACATATGCCCTAAACTTTTTCCGGAGGAGGCGGGCGTATGAAGAAGGAAGATAAGCCGGTTGGGGCGCTTTTGGTGGTCGGGGTGGTCGCGGTCACCATCCTGGTCATGTGGTTCACGGTCTTCCTCACCTTCCTGTACCGGGGGTAGTCCATGAATAAACACGTCATCGAGGCCTACGAACGCGGCTGGACGTATTTCTCCCTGCTTATGATCCTGGTCTTTCTGGTCTTCATCGGCTACACCCTCTCGGGCTACGCCTTCTACGTTCCCGACGCCGCCCGCCGCATCGACCCCACGACGGTCCGCACCGGGGGCTTTCCAGAGCCCGGGGTCGAGGAGGTGGCGCCGGGGAAGTACCAGGTCTACGTGATCGGCCAGGCCTTTACCTGGCTTCCCTCCGAGATGCGCTTCAAGGTAGGGGACGAGGTGACCTTCTTCGTCACCAGCCCCGACGTGCAGCACGGGTTCTACATTCACGGCACCAACATCAACGTGCAGGTCATCCCGGGCGAGGTGGCTAAGGTGAAGACCATCTTCAAGCGCCCGGGCGAGTACCTGGTGATCTGCAACGAGTACTGCGGCATCGGGCACCAGAACATGATCGGCCGCATCGTGGTGGAGGAGTAAGATGGCGACGCTCGCACGTAAGGACGCCTACGCCGATTTCCCGGTCAAGAAGGTCTCGCTCTACTTCATCACCCTGGGCTTCCTCGCCCTTTCGATCGGCACGCTTTTCGGCCCCTTTCAGGCCCTGAACTACGCCAACATCAACCTCTACCCCTGGCTTCAGAAGATCCTGCCCTTCGTCAAGTCCTACTACCAGGGCCTCACCCTCCACGGGGTCTTGAACGCGATCGTCTTCACCCAGCTCTTCGCCCAGGGGGCGCTGCTCTACCTGCAATCCAAGGAGATGAAGCTGTTGCCCCAAATGGGGATGGCCTGGGTGGCCTGGTGGCTCGCCTTCGTCGGGCTCGTCCTGGCGGCGATCCCCCTGCTCATGGACGACGCCACCGTGCTCTATACCTTCTACCCGCCGCTAAAGGGGCACCCGCTTTTCTACATCGGGGCGGCCCTGATCATCGTGAGCTCGCTGCTTTCCGTCTACCTCTCGGCCGAGCTCTGGTACCGCTGGAAGAAGCAGAACCCGGGGAAGCCCACGCCCCTCGTGAGTTACATGTCGGTGGTCACCTGGATGATGTGGGGGGTCGCCGCCATCGGGCTGGTGGTCGAGGCGGTGGTGCTGCTCATCCCCTGGTCGCTTGGGCTTTTGAAGGGCGTGGACCCGCTTCTTGCGCGAACCCTCTTTTGGTGGACCGGCCACCCCATCGTCTACTTCTGGCTCCTGCCCGCTTACGTGGTCTGGTACGGGATCTTGCCGAAGCGCACCGGGGGCAAGCTGATCTCGGACCCGCTCGCCCGGCTCGTTTTCCTTGCCTTCCTCATCTTCTCGAGCCCGGTGGGCTTCCACCACCAGTTCGCGGATCCCGGCATCGACCCCTTCTGGAAGCTGGTCCACACCGTGCTCACCATGATGGTGGCGGTACCCAGCCTGATCACCGCCTTCACCGTGGCCGCCTCCCTCGAGCTCGGTGCCCGCGAGGCCGGGGGGCGCGGCGTGCTCGGCTGGATTAAGAAGCTGAACTGGCGGGACCCCGTGGTCCTTGCCTCCACCCTGGGTGCGATCTCGTTCATCGTCGGGGGCGCGGGGGGGATCGTCAACGCGAGCTTCACCCTCGACTACGTGGTCCACAACACCACCTGGATCCCCGGTCACTTCCACCTACCGGTGGCCACCGCGGTGACCCTCACCCACATAGGCTTGGCGGCGGTCTTGATTCCGCACCTTACCGGAAAGCCGTTGGTGGGGCTCAAGTACCTGCGCGCGGGGATCGTCCTCTGGTTCGCCGGGATGATGATCATGGCGGTGGGCATGCACACCATGGGACTCTTGGGGGTGCCGCGCCGGGCCTGGATTTCCAACCTGGCGCCAAACCTCGAGGGCATCTACGCGAGCTCGGCGATCTGGATGGTGTTGAACGGGATCGCGGGTGTGATCCTCTTCGTTGCCGCCATCCTGATCTTCTATCCCCTTTTCGCCACCTTGCTCCAGGGCAAGCGCCTGCCCCCCGAGGAGCGGCCCGAGATCGAGTTCACCGAGGCGATCTCCGGCCCCGAGGGACGCCGCAGCGTGATGGTGATGGACCGGCTCTTCTTCTGGTGGGCGACCGCGCTCGTGATCGTGCTCGTGGTCTACATGCCCACCCTGATCCGGATCTGGAGCACCTTCGTCTCGGCGCCGGGTTTCCGGCTCTGGTAACCCGCGCGGGCTAAGGGGGCGGGCGAGGGCCCGCCCCTTTTTGGTTGACGCCGGGAGGGGCGGCGCGTAGGATGGGGCCTCGAGGGAGCGAGGGCTTTTGCGCTCGCTTGCCTGACGGAGGGAAGATGCCGATCAGCAAGGAAGAAAAACAGCGCATCATCGAGGAGTTCGCCCGTTTCCCGGGCGACACCGGCTCGACCGAGGTGCAGGTGGCCCTATTGACCGCCCGCATCAACCGGCTTTCCGACCACTTGAAGGAGCACAAGCACGACTTTCACTCCCACCGGGGGCTCCTTCAGATGGTGGGGCGGAGGAAGCGGCTGCTCCGCTACCTCGAGCGCGAGGACCCCGAGCGCTACAAGGCCCTGATTGAGAAGCTCGGGATTCGGAAGTAAACTATAGGTAGCAAAACCTGGGGGCGGGACCGGGGATCCGGTCCCGCTTTGCCATAAAAAGGTGAGAACCATGCCCAATCGAACCGAAAACACCCCCAAGCCGCACGTCTACGAGGTCGAGCTTGGCGGGCGCACCTTCCGGTTTGAGACCGGGAAGTACGCCCGTCAGGCCTCGGGCTCGGTGCTCGTGCGCTACGGCGACACCGTGGTCCTGGCCACGGCCGAGGCCAGCAAGGAGCCGATCGAGGCGAGCTTTCTGCCGCTCACGGTGGAGTTCGAGGAGCGCCACTACGCGGTGGGGAAGATTCCCGGCTCGTTCATGCGCCGGGAGGGACGGCCGGGGGAGAAGGCGATCCTCTCCGCCCGGATGACCGACCGCCCCATCCGCCCGCTCTTCCCGAAGGGCTTTCGACACGAGGTGCAGGTCATCCTCACCGTGCTCTCGGCCGACCAGAAGAACCCGCCGGACGTGCTCGGCCCCACCGCCGCCAGCGCCGCCCTGATGCTCTCCGACATCCCCTGGGAGGGCCCGATCGCGGCGGTGCGCGTGGGTCGGATCGGCGGCGCGTTCGTCCTGAACCCCACCTTGCAGGAGCTCGAGGAGAGCGAGCTCGACCTGGTGGTGGCGGGGAGCCGGGACGCGATCATCATGGTCGAGGCCGGAGCCGAGGAGGTACCCGAGGAGCTTCTCGTCGAGGCGCTCGCCTACGCCCACCGCGAGATGCAGCCCTTGATCGAGCTGCAGGAGCGGATGCGGGCCGAGCTCGGCAAGCCCAAGTTCGCCTGGACCCCGCCGGAGACGCTCTCCGAGGAGGAGGTGGAAGCGCTCTACCGCCGGGCGCGAGAAAAAGGGCTTACCGAGGTGCTCACCGTGGCCTCGAAGCAGGAGCGGAGCGAGGCGCTCGACCGCTTTGCCGAGGAGCTCGTGGCCGAGTTCGTCCCCGGGGAGGGCGAGGAGGCCGAGGCGCGGAAAAAGCGCTACCTCGAAGCTTTCGACGAGGTGGTGAAGCGCGAGCTCCGGCGGCTCATCCTCGAGGAGAACCGCCGGGCCGACGGCCGGCGTCCCGACGAAATCCGCGAGATCTGGATCGAGGTGGACGTACTCCCCCGGGCCCACGGCTCCGCGGTCTTCACCCGCGGCGAGACCCAGGTGCTCGGCACCGTCACGCTGGGCACCGGGCGGGACGAGCAGATCATCGACGACCTGGGCATCGACGAGAGCGAGCACTTCCTGGTCCACTACAACTTCCCGCCCTACTCCACCGGGGAGGTGAAAAGGCTCCGGGGGGTCTCGCGCCGTGAGGTGGGGCACGGAAACCTGGCCAAAAGGGCGCTCCGGCCGGTGCTTCCGAGCGAGGACGCGTTCCCCTACACGATCCGGATCGTGGGGGATGTGCTCGAGTCCAACGGCTCCTCCTCGATGGCCACCACCTGTGCCGGGTGCCTGGCGCTGATGGACGCGGGCGTGCCGATCAGGAAGACGGTGGCCGGGATCGCCATGGGGCTCGTGATGGGGGAGGATCGGCACGTGGTCCTCACCGACATCCTGGGTCTGGAGGACGCCCTCGGCGACATGGACTTCAAGGTCACCGGCACCCGGGACGGGGTCACCGCTTTGCAGATGGACATCAAGGTGAGCGGTCTGACCTCGGAGATCCTAAGGGAGGCGCTCGAGCAGGCGCGGCGGGCGCGGCTTTTCATTATCGACCGCATGGAGTCGGTGCTGCCCGCGTCGCGGCCCGAGCTCAAGCCCTTTGCTCCCCGGATCCTCAGCCTCAAGATCCCGGTGGACAAGATCGGCGTGGTCATCGGGCCCGGGGGCAAGCACGTCCGCGCGCTGGAGGAGCTCGGGGTCGAGATCGACATCGAGCCCGACGGCACCGTGCGCATCTACTCCGCGGACGCCGCCGCCGCCGAAGAGGCCAGGCGCCGCATCGAGGAGGCGACCCGGGAGGCTAAGGTCGGCGACGTCTACGAGGGCGTGGTGACCCGGATCGTGCCCTTCGGCGCGTTCGTCACCCTCTTCCCCGGAGCCGAGGGCCTTTTGCACATCAGCCAGCTCGCCGAAGGGCGGGTGGAACGGGTCGAGGACGTGGTCAAGATCGGCGACAAGATTAAGGTGAAGGTCTCCGAGATCGACCCCATGGGGCGGATCAACCTGGTGCGGCCTGAGCTCGAGGGCAAGGTGGCCCCGCCGCGTCGGGGCGGCCGGCCCGGGGGCCGGGGCAGCCGCCCCAAGGGCGGCGGCCCGAAGAGGAGGGAGTAACCGGTGGCGCAAGGCAAGACCCGGCGCCCGCGCCGCCGGACGCCCCGTAGATCCCCGGGCTACCTGGAGATCGTCCCCCTCGGGGGGATGGGGGAGATCGGCAAGAACATCACCGCCTTCCGTTACGAGGACGAGATCCTGGTGGTGGACGGCGGCCTCGCCTTCCCCTCGGAGACGATGCCGGGGGTGGACCTCTTGATCCCGCGGATCGATTACCTGATCCAGCACAAGGAGAAGATCCGTGCCTGGGTCCTGACCCACGGCCACGAGGACCACATCGGGGGACTTCCCTTTCTCCTTCCCCAGCTTCCCAAGGTGCCGGTCTACGGGGCTAAGCTGACCCTCGGGTTGCTCCGGGGCAAGCTCGAGGAGTTCGGGATCAGCCCGGGTTCCTTCGAGCTGAAAGAGGTAGACCCCGACGCCCGGATCCGTGTGGGCCGCTACTTCACCGTCGACCTTTACCGCATGACCCACTCGATCCCCGACAACTCCGGCTTCATCCTCCACACCCCGGTGGGCCGGATCGTCCACACCGGCGACTTCAAGCTCGACCCCACCCCGATCGACGGCAAGATCAGCCACCTGGCCAAGGTGGCGGAGGCCGGGCGGGAGGGGGTGCTGCTTCTGATCGCCGACTCCACCAACGCCGAGCGCCCCGGCTACACCCCGAGCGAGGCCGAGGTCGCCGAGGCCCTCGACCTGGTGATCGGTCGGGCCAAGGGACGGGTCTTCGTCACCACCTTCGCCTCCCACACCCACCGGGTGCAGTCGGTGATCCGGATCGCCGAGAAGTACGGGCGTAAGGTGGCGGTGGAGGGGCGGAGCATGGTGAAGTTCGCCCGCATCGCCCAAGAGCTCGGCTACCTCGAGCTCAAGGACCGCCTTTACACCCTGGACGAGATCAACGACCTGCCCGACGAGCAGGTGCTGGTCCTCGCCACCGGCAGCCAGGGTCAGCCGATGGCGGTCCTTTCGCGGCTCGCTTTTGGTGGTCATGCGAAGTTAAGCGTCAAGCCCGGGGACACGGTGATCCTCTCCTCGAGCCCGATCCCCGGGAACGAGTCGGCGGTGAACCGGGTGATCAACCGGCTCTATGAGCTCGGGGCCTTCGTCTTCTACCCGCCCACCTACCGGGTCCACACCTCGGGCCACGCCTCCCGGGAGGAGCTCAAGCTGATTTTGAACCTGGCCCAGCCCAAGTTCTTCATCCCCTGGCACGGCGAGGTCCGCCACCAGACCAACTTCGCCTGGCTCGCGGAGAGCATGCCGAAGCCCCCGGAGAAGATCCTGATCCCGAAAAACGGGGACGTGATCCGGCTCACCCCCGACGACATGCAAAAGGTAGGGGAGGTTCCCGCCGGGGCCTACTACGTGGACGGGCTCGGGGTCGGCGACATCACCGACGAGATCCTCGAAGAAAGGCAGCGCCTCGCCGCCGACGGGGTGGTGATCATCACCGCGGTGGCCGGTCCCGACGCGGTGGTGGAGGTGATGAGCCTGGGGTTCGTGAAGGCGGGGCAAAAACTCCTCGGCGAGATCCGCCGTCTGGCCGAGGAGGCGGTGATCCAGGGGACGAAGCAGAAGAAGAGCCTGGAGGCGATCCGGGACGCGATCTACTACCCGGTCAAGAAGTTCATCAAGAAGGCCACCGGGCGCGATCCCGTGCTGATTCCGGTGGTGATCGAGGGGTAGTCCTTGGGGGTCCTCTTCTCCGCCACGGTTCCGGTCTTCCTGCTGGCCGCGCTGGGGTTTTTCGCCCAGCGCGTACTCCGTCCCGACGTGCCGGGCTACATCCGGCTGGTGCTCTACTTCTTCGTCCCCTTTCTGGTCTTCCACCAGGTGGCCCTGGCCGAGGGGGGGCGGATCGCGCTCGGGCGTTTTCTCGCCGCGTTCGCGCTCACCTATCTTTTGCTCTACCTAGGG
>JALSJG010000155.1 GCA_026989475.1 Thermaceae bacterium
CCTGCCGGTCTACGCCTACGGGCCGATGCAGGTGAAAAAGGCGCTGGTGGGGCACGGCCGCGCCGACAAGGCCCAGGTCGCCTTCATGGTGCGGGCACTCCTCGGGCTCGGGAGGCCGATCACCCCGAGCCACGCCGCCGACGCCGCCGCCGTCGCCCTCACCCACCTGGCCCAACCCCCCCAGGTGCGGGAGTCCTTCCGGCTTTAGTTCTGGAATAATGTACCTATGCAAAGGCTTCTCCCGATTTTCCTTGCGAGCCTCTTCGGCTTCGCCCTAGCCGGCGGAGCGAGGGAAGCCGGCATGGGAGGCGTGCTCCTGCCGGGGATCGCGGGCGCCGGGAAAAACCCGGCCTATGCAGCCCTGGGCCAGCCCTTCGGGCCTGGTACCTTCACGCTTCCGCTCGGGACGCTCGGCTTCTTATTACCGGACCGGAGCCCGCTTTACTACTTCCTGGATCCAAACACCTTCTACCGGAGCTTTGACCTCGCGAGCTTCCTCGACCAGGCGAGCGCACCCGAGACCCTGCTTTTCAACCCGGCGAAAAGCCCTGAGGAAGTGGTTATCGAGCTAAGCGCCGACGGGATCCGCATTACCGACGGGGAGGGGAACCCACTCACGCTAGGGGGCGGCGCAGGGATTCCTAAGCGCACTGGTAGCCTGGTGCCCCCCGCCCTCCTCCGGATTCCTTTCGGTCTGGGACCCGGGATCGCCGGCTCGGTTGGGATTTTCCTGGGATCCGACGGGATCGCGCTCGAGCCCGACGCCGCCCTCGGCCGCCTGCTCGCCGGCGGTGGGCTCGAGCCCAACCAAACCTACGCCCTCACCGCCCGAGGAAGCGCGAGCGGAGGGCTGGCACTCGACCTCGCCCTCGCCCAACCCCTGCCCCTCCCCGGGGTGCCGGGAACCCTCTACCTAGGGGCGCGGGCCCAGGCCTTCCTGGGCCTTTTGCGGCTGGACGCCGGGGTCACCTACCGGGTGACCACCGACGACCAGGCGCAGCCCGCCACCCAAGCGACCGAGTCCCGAACCTTCTACGTCTACCCCGGCCAGGGCATCGGCTACGGGGGACAGGTCGACCTCGGTCTCGCTTACGCCGAGTCCGACTGGGTCGTTGGGCTGGGGGTAAAAAACGCCCTCGGCTTCGCTACCTGGCAGGGGACCGAGGAGGTGCGCACGGAGGGCGGGAGCACGACTACGCCCAAGACCGAGACCCAGTTCGGCTTCGATCCCGCCGTCTACCTGAGCGGCGCCGGTTACGTTCCCCTGGAGGAAGGCGGGCGCCTGCTACTCGCCGCCGACCTCGGCTACGACGGCGCCATCTTCGGCCACCTCGGCGCCGAGTATCCGATCGGCCCGAGCCGAGTGCGGGCCGGGCTCGGCTACGACCGCGGGCTGGTGCTGGGTACGGGAGCCGGCTTCGAGCTCGGCCCGCTTCGCCTTGACCTCGCCCTCACCGGGCGAACCTCGCCCTGGGACGGCCACCTGGCCTTTGGCCTTCAGGCGGGGATCGGCTTCTAGGAGGACGGTATGCGGAAAACCCTCGCACTCGCAGCAATCCTCGTGGTCCTCGCGGGCTGCAGCATGCAGACCCGCTACACCCTGTCGGTGGACGTGCTTAGCTTCCTCGGAGACGAGGTGGAAGGCAATGTACCCTCCGGAGCCTTCGAGGTTTACCTCCCGGATGACGACGGCGACCTCGCCACCCCCGACCTCGACGGCACCCTGGTCGAGGGCGGACTCGGGGCCGACCGGCTGGAAGCCGCCCGCCTCGAGCTCACCGCCACGATCACGAACACCGGCGCCACGCCCCTCGACTTAAGCGCCGAGGCCTACGTCGGTGACAAGGACACCACCGACCTCTACCACGGGGGTGGGACCCTGCTCGGAAGCGCCTCGCTGAACCTTGACCCCGGCGAAAGCGGCGCTTTAACGCTCGTCGTCGAGCTCAAACCGGGTGATCCCGGCTTCGATCTTGTAGCGGCGGGCAGCTTCCGCGTCGGGACCAAGCTCCATGGCTCCGGCGACGGGTTCAGCTTCCGCCTGGAAGAGCTCAAGCTTGCACTGACGACGAAGCGCCTGGGCGAGCTCCTCCAGCCCTGACCTTGCCGGAGGTCGGAGCAGGGCTTAGACTTCGCCGGGGGGGCGAGGGTGGCGACGGGAACGCGCAAGCCGCCGGAAGGTCCCCCGGCGGTCGAACTCAAAAACGTCCGCAAGGTCTTCGACGGCGGAACGGTCGCCCTGGACGGGGTGAGCCTCTCCGTCCGCGAAGGGGAGTTTTTCAGCCTCCTCGGTCCCTCGGGCTGCGGGAAGACCACGCTCCTTCGCATCCTCGGGGGCTTTGAAGTGCCCGACGAGGGGGAGGTGCGCATCGCCGGCCAGGACATGAAGGACG
>JALSJG010000156.1 GCA_026989475.1 Thermaceae bacterium
GAGGTGCTCGCCGAGCTCGCCGAGCGGGCGCGGCGGGAGGTGGCCGAGGCGGCCCGCAACGCCGGGGTCGAGGCCGAGATCCGCGTGCTCGGGAGCCGCCCGGCCGGCCGGACCGCGAGCCCCGAGCTGCTCGAGGCCGCCCGGGAGGCGATTCAAGAGGCGGGGATGCGGCCGGAGGAGCGGGCCGCCTCCACCGACGCCGCCGCCGCCGTCCTCTACGGGGTGCCGGCGATCGCGGTGGGCGCTTACCGAGGGGGCGGGGCCCACACCGAGGAAGAGTGGGTGGAGCCGGATTCCCTCGCCCGGGGGCTTCGGGTGCTAAAGGGGCTTTTTGCCCGGCTACGATAGGAAACGTGGACCTGCTTGAGCGTATCCGACGGGACGGGGTCTTCTACCTCTTCCGGGAAGGGGCCGAGGGGCCCCACTACGCGGCTCTCGAGCTCGAAGACGGGCTCTACCTTTACGCCTTCAGCGATGAGTCGCGGGCTCAGGCGCTGGCCGAGCGGCTCGACGCCGAGGTGGGCTATTTCCCCGAACCCGCCGCCCTCGCCGAGGGCCTGCCCGGGATGCGGGGGCTTTTGCTCGACTATGACCCCGGGACCGGGGAGGGCTACCGGGTGCGCTGGGAGGAGCTGTGAGGATCGGCGTCCTTGACACCTGGCTTCCGCGGCGCTACCTGCCCTTCTGGCGTGCTTTCCTCGCCGAGCTCGGGACCGAGCTCGTGGTTCCCGAGGCGCCCTTCGCCGAGGCGCGCGCGTTCCCCGCCGAGGGGGTGGGCGGGGCCGGCCGGGCGGCGCTGGGTCGGATCGCCGAGCTCAAGGCACTTGGGGTGGACCGGATCCTCCTCCCCGACATTCAGCTCGGGGTCGAGGCCGAGCGGGGGAGCGGGGCCTGCCCCTGGGTGCGGGACCTGGCCGCGGTGGCCTCGCTTTTCGTGCCCGGGCTTCCGCCCCTTCTCGTCGTGCCCGGCGAGCTCGGAGAGGGGACCCTCGCCCGGGCCGCCGAGCTCGGGGCCGCCCTCGTCGAGAACCCCCAGCGGGTGCGGCTTGCGCTCGAGCGCACCCGGGCCAAGGTGACGCCCCCCGGGCCCTTCCGCCCCGATTGGGCCGCTCCCGAGGGGGCGCTCGGGCTCGCGGCGCCGCCTTATGTGCTCGAGGAGGAGAGGCTTTACGTCGGGCTTCGCGAGGCGCTTTCGCCTCTCGGGCTGACCCTTGCGGACCGGGCCCCCGCCGAGCTCCGGGCAGAGGGGGCCCGGCTTGGGCTTAGGCTGAAGCTCCCCACCGACCTCGAGTGGGCGGGAGCGGCCCACGCCCTTGCCCGGCGCCACGATGTGCGGGCGGTGGTCCTCCTCTACGAGGGCGCTTGCGAGGGAAGCGCCCGGGCTGCCCGCTGGATCGCCGAGCGACTGCCCAAGCCGGCCCTGCCCGTGACCCTGGACGAAGACCCGGAGGCTGTGGCCCGCCGGGCTAGAATGACCCTCGGTGGGAACTGACCGATCGGTCATTACTTACGTTCGCCCCTACGCCTGGAAGTACGTCTTCGGGCTCGTCTTCGGCCTTTTGGCCATGGCCGGCTCGGTGGCCGCCCCCTTTTTCCTGCGGCTCGCGGTGGACGCGATCCGGGAGGGGGCGCCCTACCGCGTTTATCTTCTCGGGCTGCTCCTCGTGAGCGCGGGGGCCTCGTTTTTCTCCTGGGCCCAGCGCCGGGTCGCCATCGTCGCCAGCCGTCAGGTGGAGGCCGACCTCCGCCGGGCGATCTTCGCCCACCTCCTCACCCTGGATCCCGGCTTTTACCACCGGCGCTCGGTGGGGGACCTGATGAACCGGCTCAACACCGACCTCCAGGCGGTGCGGGAGATGCTCGGCCCGGGAGTGAACATGGGGTTCCGGGTGGGGCTTTTCATCCTCGCCGCCTTCGCCGCCATGTTCTGGGTGAACGCCCGGCTCGCGCTCTGGGTGAGCCTTTTTGCCCTCCCCGCCTTCCTCGCCGCCCGGCTCTTCGTGGCGCTAGAGGAAAAGCGCTGGGCCGAGGCCCAGGCCACCTACGACCGGATCGCCGCCCGGGTGGAGGAGGACCTCGCCGGGATCCGGGTGATCAAGGGGTTTGGGCTCGAGGATCGCGAGCGCACACGCTTTCTCGCGCTCAACCGGGAGTACGTGCAGAAAAACCTCGGCCGCGCCCTGGTGGAGGGCCCGATGCACGCGGCGATGAGCCTGATCATGGGAGCGGCGGTTTTGGTGTTGCTCTACCTCGGGGGGCGCGAGGTGATCGCCGGGCGCATGACGCTCGGCGCCTTCGTCCAGTTCAACGCCTACCTCGGCCTCCTCACCTGGCCGGTGCTCGGGATCGCCTGGGTGCTCGGGCTCTTTCAGCGGGGCCGGACCTCGTTTCGC
>JALSJG010000157.1 GCA_026989475.1 Thermaceae bacterium
GCCCGCGGCGACCTCGGGGTCGAGCTGCCGCTTGAGGAGGTGCCCCTCGTCCAGAAACGGCTCGTGCGCCGGGCGATCCACGCCGGCAAGCCGGTGATCACCGCCACCCAGATGCTGGAGTCGATGGTAAACAATCCCTTCCCCACCCGGGCCGAGATCTCCGACGTCGCCAACGCGATCTTCGACGGCACCGACGCGGTGATGCTCTCGGCCGAGACCGCCACCGGCCGCTACCCGGTGGAGGCGGTCCGGGTGATGGACCGGGTGGCGAGGAAGGTGGAGGCGAGCCCGGAGTACGCCGAGAAGATGCTCTTTTTGCGCCCCGAGCCCCGCCACACCTCGCCCGACGCGATCGCGCTCGCGGCGGTGGACGTCGCCGAGTCGCTGCCCGCCGAGGCGATCGTGGTCTTTACCGCGAGCGGGGGGTCGGCCTGGCGGGTGGGGCGGTTCCGGCCCCGGGTCCCGATCCTCGCCCTCACCCCAAGCGCCGAGGTGATGCGGCAGCTGGTGCTCACCGCCGGCGTCTACCCCCGGCTCGCCCCCGACCCCAAGGATACCGACGACATGGTCCGGATCGCCCTCGCCGAGGTGAAGGCCTCAGAGCTCCTCGAGCCCGGGGCCCGGCTGGTGATCACCGCGGGGGTCCCCTTCGGGGTCTCGGGCACCACCAACATGCTCCGGGTGGAGCGGCTTCGGTAAACTGGGACGGTGGCGAAAAGGCGTAAGAAGCGCCGGCTCAAACCCTCCCTCAGGCGCCGCTACGAGGCCGAGCTCGTTCGCCTTTTAGGGGAGCTTTCGCTACCCCTGCTCTTGCTCCACGCCGCCCTCACCGTGGGAACCCTCGGGTACATGGCGCTCGGGGGGGATTTTTTAAACAGCTTTTACATGACCGTGATCACCATCGGGACGATCGGCTTTGGCGAGGTGCTTCCCGAGTTCGCCACCCCCAAGGCCCGCGTCTTCACGAGCTTCCTCGCGCTTTCGGGGATCGGCATCTTCACCACTTCGGTTACCATGGTGGTGCGGGTTTTCCTGAAGGAGGACCTGGTCTCGGTCTGGAGGCAGCTCAGGATGTTCGACGCGATCGCGGGGCTTCGGGGGCATTACATCGTCGCCGGGTACAACCGGACCGCCCTCGAGCTCTACCGCCTCTTGAAACGGCGGGGCATCCCCCTCGTGGTGCTGGACGGCCGCCGGGAGCTCGAGGGCGAGCTCCGCGCCGCCGGAATCCCCTACTACGTGCTTGAAGACCCCATCCAGCGCACCGCCCTCGAGGCCGCCGGGATCCAGCGCGCCCGGGGGCTGATCGCGAACCTCAAGGACGACGCCAAGAACATCTCCCAGGTGGCGGTGGCCCGGCTCCTTCGCCCGGAGGAAGCGTTCGAGGTCTACGCCTTCGCCTCCAACCCCGATGCCGCCGACCGCATGGAGGCGCTTGGGGCCACCCGGGCCTTCCTCCCCAACCGCATGCTCGCCGGCCGCCTGGCCGCCTATATCTTCCACCCCGAGTCGGCCTACGTGGGCCAGCTCCTCGACCGGATCGCCTTCGGCGAGGAGGCCGAGGTGGACCTGTTGGAGCTGGTCATCGACGAGGGCCACCCCTGGGTGGGCAAGACCCTCGAGGAGATCAACCGGAGCTTTCTCGGAAGCGTGATCGCCGTTCGGACCAAGGAGGGAAGGTTGGTCACCGAGCTCGCCTTCGACCGTCGCGTCGAGGCGGGCGAAGCGCTCATCCTTTTCGGACCCACGCGAAGCCTGCGGCGGCTCAAGGAGGGGAACGGTGTCGGTCAACCTTAAAAAGCTGCTCACCGACTTCTTCATCCTGATGGCGCTCACCACCAACATCAGCTTCATCGTCAGTCCCAACACCGTCGAGCTGGTGATCGTGGTGGCGATGAACCTGGCGGCGACGATCCTCAAGATCGGCGAGAGCCGCATGCTCTCGGCGGAGCAGATGGCGGCGAGCCTGGTGGCGGATCTGCACCTGGTCCCGGCGCTTTTCTTCTACGCCTTAGGCAACGTTCCTGAGGGGATCGGCCTCGCCTGGGGGGCGCTCGCGGCCAACGTGGTCTCGGTGGTGCTCGCGATCGTGGACGTGGTGCTCCGGAGCCAGACCGAGCTCGAGGAGTATTGACAGAATCCCCCGCCTTTGGTACTTTGGACTTTGCGCCACGGCGGTGGCGGGGGACCTTGAAAAGGCGGCCGAGCAGTCCGAGCGTCTTGGGGTGACGTTTTGGGTTGCTTGTGGAGCGGTCAAGGTAGTAAGGGCGCACGGTGGATGCCTCGGCACCCGAGCCGAAGAAGGACGTGGCTACCTGCGAAAAGCCCGGGGGAGCCGGTAGCGGGCGTGGATCCCGGGATTTCCGAATGGGGGAA
>JALSJG010000158.1 GCA_026989475.1 Thermaceae bacterium
TCCCCGGCTTCAGGCCGTCGGGAGCGATGATGTAGCGCTTCTCGCCGTCGGCGTAGTGGAGGAGGGCGATCCGGGCGGAGCGGTTGGGGTCGTACTCGATCGCCGCCACCTTGGCGGGGATCCCCTCTTTGTCCCGCCGCTTGAAGTCGATGATGCGATACAGGCGCTTGTGGCCCCCGCCCCGGAAGCGGACGGTGATCCGCCCCTGGTTGTTCCGCCCGCCGGTCTTCTTAAGCGGCACCACCAGCGACTTCTCGGGCTCGGTCTTGGTGATCTCCGAGAAGTCCGCCACGGTCATGAACCGACGGGAGGGGGTGTAGGGTTTGAACTTCTTCACCGGCATGGCTTACTCCTAGATCAGCCCCTCGAGGGCCTCGATCTTCTGCCCCGGGGCCACCTTGACGATCGCCTTCTTGCGATCGGGCCGCTTGCCCTCGAACCGCCCCAGGCGCTTCTTCTTGCCCCGGACGTTCATCACGTTGACCTGCACGACGTTCACCTTGAAGGCGGCCTCGACCGCGTTCTTGATCTCGGTCTTGGTGGCGTCGGGGTGCACCCAGAAGGTGTACTTGCCCTCGGCGTAGCCCTGGTAGGCCTTCTCCGAGAGCACCGGCGCCAGGATCACGTCAAAGGGGGTCTTCATGCCGCACCTCCCACCCCGGCGCGGGCGAGCGCCAGCGCGAAGGCGCCCTCGTCCATCACCAAGCGCTCGTGCCGGAGGATGTCGTAGACGTTGATCCCCTCGGGCGCGAGCGGGGTGACCCAGGGCAGGTTGCGAGCCGCCCGGCGCACCCGCTCGTCGCCGGTGACGAGGAGCACCCGCTCGCCCTCCCCGAGCCCCTGGTCCTTGGCCCAGGCCAGGAACTGCTTGGTCTTGCCCTCGACCCCGTCGAAGGCCTCGACCACGAGAAGCTTGCCCTCCTTGGCGCGGTCGGCGAGGGCCATGGCGAGGCCCTTCCTTCGCACCTTTTTGGGCAGGGTGTAGCTGTAGTCACGGGGCTTGGGGCCGAAGGCGACCCCGCCCTTGACGAAGATGGGGGCGCCGCGGTCGCCGTGACGGGCCCGGCCCAGCCCCTTCTGGGGCCAGATCTTCTTGCCCGAGTAGGCCACCTCGCCCCGGGTCTTGGTGCTGGCGGTGCCGGCCCGGCGCTTGGCCAGCTGCCACTTCACCACTTCCCAAAGGAGGTGGACGTTCACCTCCTCGGGTAGCGGCACCTCCCGGGTGGTGCGCCCCTCCTTGGTGAGCACCTCGACCGCCGGCATCACTTCGCCTCCCTCTTGGTGGTCTCGCGGATGATCAAAAGACCGCCGTTCGGCCCCGGAACCGAGCCCTTGACCAGGATCAGGTTCTCCTCGGGGATGACCTCGACGACCTCGAGGTTTTGCACCGTCACCCGCTCGGCCCCGTAGTGGCCGGCCATCTTCTTGCCCTTGTAGACCCGGCCCGGGGTCTTGCGGTTACCGATCGAGCCGGGGTGGCGGTGGATCTTGTGGGCGCCGTGGGAGTCGGGACCGCCGGCGAAGTTCCAGCGCTTCATCACGCCGGCAAACCCCCGGCCCTTGGAGGTGCCGGTGATGTCCACCCGCTCCCCGGGCTTGAAGATCTCCACCGTCACCACGTCGCCCTCGGGGTCGAAGTCGCGGATCTCGCGGAGGAACCGGACCGGCTCCACTCCCGCCCGCTTGAAGTGCCCCTTCATCGGGCGGTTGACCTTCTTCTCCTTGATCGGCAGGTACCCCAGCTGGACCGCCCGGTAGCCGTCCTTCTCCACCGTGCGGCGCTGGACCACGGGGCAGGGGCCGGCGTGGATGACCGTCACCGGAATGGCCCGGTCCTCCTTCCAGATCTGGGTCATCCCGACCTTGGTGCCGAGAATCCCCTTCACTTGCCACCTCCCACGGTCTTGATCTCGATCTCCACCCCGGTCGGCAGGTCCAGCGTCATCAGGCTCTCGATCGTCTTCTTGTTGGGGTTGATGATGTCGACCAGGCGGTTGTGGGTGCGGATCTCGAAGTGCTCGCGGGAGTCCTTGTGCTTAAAGGGACCCCGGATCACCGCGAAGCGCCGCACCCGGGTGGGCAGGGGCACCGGACCCGAGACCTGGGCCCCGGTCCGCCGCGCGGTCTCGACGATCTTGCGGGCGGAGGCGTCCAGGCTCTTGTGGTCGAAGCCCCTAAGCTTGATGCGAATCTTGGGCATGCCTCACCTCACTCCAGGATCTTGGTGACGACGCCGGCGCCCACGGTGCGGCCGCCCTCGCGGATCGCGAACCGGAGCCCCTCCTCCAAAGCAATCGGCTTGATCAGCTCCACCGTGAAGTTCACGTTGTCCCCGGG
>JALSJG010000159.1 GCA_026989475.1 Thermaceae bacterium
CGCCGATCCCGTCTAGGCCGCGCCCTCGGTCAGAAGGCGCTCGGCTTCCTCCGCGCGCATGGGGGCGCCGAAGTAGTACCCCTTGAAAAGCCCGTAGCCGAGCCGGAGCAGGCGGTCGAGCTCCTCCCGGGTCTCCACCCCCTCGGCGACCACCGCCACCCCGGCCCGCTCGCCAAGCGCCCGGACGGCCTCGGCCACCGCCTCGGCCCCCACGCTCTCCCCGAGCTCTTGGACCAGGCTGCGGGGGAGCTCGAGGAAGTCGAAGGGTAGATCCTTGATCTCGGCCAGGGAGACGAGCCCGGCGCCGAAGTCGTCGATCACCAGCCGCACGCCCATCCCCCAAAGGCGGCGCAGGAGCTCGCCCCGCCGCCGCTCGTCGAAGGGTTGTTCGGGGAGCTCGAGGGCGAGGCTCCCCGGGGGCAGTCCCCGGCGCCCCAGCTCGCGCTCGAGGAAGGGAAAAAGCTCGTCCGAGGCCAGGGAACGGGGCGAGAGGTTCACGCTCACCAAGGGACGGCCGTGAACCTGCCAAGCCTCGAGCTGGTCCAGGACCTTGGTGAGGACAAGCCGGTCCAACGCCCAGGCGAGCCCGATCTCTTCGGCCAGGGGCACGAAGACCTCGGGTGGCTCCTTCCAGCGGGCGAGGGCCTCAAAGAAGACCACTTCCCGTCCGGGGTGACGCAGCACCGGCTGGTAGACCACCTCGATCGTCCCGGACTCGATCGCTTCCGCGAGCGCCCGTTCCAGGGCGAAGCGCCGGGCCATCGCCGCGTCCCCCCCGGGATCGAAGAAGGCCACCCGCCTCCCCGCCCGCTTGGCCCGGTACATGGCGGCGTCGGCCTTGCGCAAGAGCTCCTCGAGCCGCTCGCCGTCGCTGGGGAAAAGCGCCACCCCGAGGCTCGCATCGAGAAAAAAACGGCTCCCGCCCACCGCGTAGGGCCGCCCGACGGCGCGGATCAACCGGGAGAGGAACCCCTCCAGAGCGTTCGCCTCCGGGATCTCAAGCAGCGCCACGAACTCGTCGCCCCCAAGCCGCGCGACCAGGTCCCGTGCCCGGACGGCGCCGTGCAGGCGCTCGGCCACCTGCCTAAGCACCTCGTCCCCGAGCGCGTGGCCGTGGCGGTCGTTGATCTCCTTGAAGCGGTCGAGGTCAATGTAGACGAGGGCCGCCCGGCCCTCGAAGCTCCGCACGTGCTCCAATAGCCGCGCCCCCCGCTCGAAGAAGCCGCGGCGGTTCAGGATGCCGGTTAAGGGGTCGGTGTAGCTGAGCTCGGCGATCTCCTTGAGGAGCCGCAGGCGCTCGAGCCCCTGCCCCAGCATCCTTCCGGCCTCGGCCAGGGCCCGAAGCTCCCCCGGTCCAAAGGCCCCGCGCTCCCGGGCGCCCAGGATCAAGAGGCAGCGCCCGCCCCGGTAGGGCACGGGTACCGCCGCCCCAGCCCGGGAGCCCTGCAGGCGAAGAAGGCCCTCAAGGGGGTCTCGGCTTTTGAAGCCAAAGCGCCGGACGGCCGGGCGTCCCTCCAGCGCGGGCGCGGCGAAGGTCCGGGCGAGCACCTCCGGTTTCCCCGAGACCCCCGCCTTCTCCGCGTCCCGGTGCCCCTCCACGCCGCGATCGTCGGTAAAAAGAAAGTAACCCCGAAGAGCGGCCACGGCCCGCGCCCCGAAGGGCCCCGAGCCGCACTCGCCCATTACCAGCGCAAGGGTGTACCCCGCCCGCTCGACCGCGGCCCGCACCACGGCATCGAGGAGCACCTCCTCGTCGTCGACCCGGGCCGTGGCCTCCCCCACCGCCCCGAGGAGGGCCAGCGCACGGTTCTCGAAGTCGAGATCGAACACCCGCCGGCGCACCACAGCCCCGCCCCCAGCGGCGAGCAGGCTTACCGCGAGCGAAAGCGGCCAGGCCGGGGTCCCGTATAGCGAAAGACCCGCGGCCACGAGCGAAAGCAAAAGCCCGAGCCCGAAGTCCAGGGCGAAGCCAAAGGCGAACGCCCCCAGGGCGGAAAGCGCGCCCGCGGCCACCGGGACGTGCGGCCTGAGGGCGAGCGCGGCAAGAAAGAAAAGCCCCCCGAGCACCAAGCCCCACCGCCGACGCCGCGCGTCCCGAGCCATTGTTTTCATCGTGCCGGAGCCAAAACCGGGCTTCTACCCCCCTTTTGGGGGAAAGAGCCAAAAGGAAAAGGAAAGCCCCCGGGGCTCTCCCCGGGGGCCAGTTGGAGCGGGAGACGGGACTCGAACCCGCGACCTTCTGCATGGCAAGCAGACGCTCTACCACCTGAGCTACTCCCGCACATGGAAGGGCTTGTAGCTTGTGGCTCGTGGCTTGTGGCCGGTGGATAA
>JALSJG010000160.1 GCA_026989475.1 Thermaceae bacterium
TCCTGCCCCCGCCCCGGTCGGTGCTCGAGGACCCCGCTGCCTTTCGCCGTACGAACGCCCGGGTGCTCCGGAACACGATGTTTTTCAACTTCCTCAAAGGACCGGCGCTTTCTTTCCCGATCGCGCCCGGGGTGGGGGCGATGCTCGCCCTTCCCCCGGGGGCCGATCGGGCGTCCTTCGCCCTCGCCCGGGCCCTCGGCGCGTAGACTGAGCGCGTGCGCAAAACCACCCGCAAGCTCGAACCCGGAGAAAAACTCGGCAAAAAAGAGCTTTTGGCCATCGGCGTCGGCGGCATGATCGGCGGCGGTATCTTCTCGGTGCTCGGGCTCACCGTGCTGCTTGCAGGAAACGGCGCCCCCGCTTCCTTCCTCGTGGGGATGTTGGTGGCCTTGGTGGCGGGCTACTTCTTCGTCCGCCTCGCGCTTTTCTTCCGCGACGACGGCGGCATCTTCACCTTCGTTCGCGGGGCCTGGCCCAAGCGGCCGGAGCTTTCCGCCCTGGTGGGGTGGGGGCTCCTTGCGATGTACGTGGGCACGCTCGCTCGTCGAGATCGAGGCGGCGGGCGACCACGCCTTGGCCAAGGTGGCCGAGCCCTTCCTGGGGAACGCCGGCCGGCTTTTGATCGCGCTCTCGGCGCTTCTCGCCACCAGCTCGGCGATCAACTCGACGCTGTTTGGAGCCAGCCGGATGATGGCCGAGATGGCGGAGGAGGTACGCTTCCCGCGATCTTCGCCCGGCGCGACGCCAAAGGGGTGCCCCGGTTCGGGGTGGTGGCGGGGCCTTCGCGACGCTTGGAACGCTTTCCCTGATCGCCGAGTTCTCAAGCCTCGCCTTTCTCTTGGTGGTGCTCTTCGTGGTGGTTGCCGGCTACCGCCTGAGGGCGCGGGTGGGGATCCCGGCGGGGGTGGCGCTTTCCCTGGTGGGCTACCTCGCCACCCACCGGCCGGTGGAGCTCCTTTGGCTTTCCGCCTTCTACCTACTGCTCGGGGGCGCCGCCGCCTATTACCTCAGCCGAGCGCGGGCAAGCGGAAGGCTCGGTCCGTGATCCCCGCCATCGGGTCCCCCGTGGACTTGAGGCGTTCGGGCACGGTCTTCGGGGTGAAATCCTCCGGCCGGATCCCTCCCGCCTCCACCTCTTTCCAGGAAAGCGGCGTGCTCACCGGGGCGCCGGGACGGGCGCGGACGGTATAGGGGGCGGCGGTGTTGCGGCCATAGCCGTTTTGGGCGTAGTCGATCTGGACCCCCGGCCCCTCGTGGGAACGGCCCCGGGGCAGGCGGATGAAGCCGTACTTCGCTTCAAGCTCCTCGGCGAAGGCGCGGGCCCAGGCGCGGACCTCGGCGTGGGTCTTCTCCGGCGCCAGGGGCACGAGGAGGTGAAGCCCCCGGCCCCCGGAGGTCTTGGGCCAGGCGGAAAGCCCGAGTTGCTCGAGCGTTTCGCGAACCGCGAGGGCCGCCTCCAGGACCCGGTCAAACCCTACCTCCCCGGGGTCGAGGTCGAGCACCAGCCGGTCGGGGCGGTCGAGGGCGGGAAGGCGCGCGTTCCAGGCGTGGAACTCGATTGCCGCCTGGTTGGCGAGCCAGATGAGCTGGGCCTCGTCCTCCACCAGGATGAGCGGCACCCGGCCGGTCTTGGTCTTCAGGTTGTGGAGGACGCGGGGAAACCACGGAGGGGCGTAGTCGGGTAGCTTGCGGCGGAAGAAGCAATGCCCTTGGATCCCGTCCGGACACGGGTAGAGGGTGAGCGGCCGGCCTTGGAGGTGGGGCAGCATGAAGGGCGCGACCTCGCGGTAGTAGGCGAGGAGGTCGCCCTTTTTGAGCCCGCTTTCGGGGAAGAAGAGCTTTTTTAGGTTCTTGACGACGACTTCCTTCCCCGCAAGCCGCCAGCGTTCCTCCATGCCCAAAGGATAAGGTAAGGGCGTGGCCGACGCCTTTCGGGCGGTGTGGCAAAGCCCCTGCGTGCGGGTTTTGGCGGCGCTTTTTGCGCTTTTGCTCGTGACCTGGCGGGTCTGGCGGCTTTTCTGGCCGCCTGGGTGCGGCCTTTGAAGACGCGTCTCGTTCGGCCCGGGGCCCCCCGCGCGGCGGCCTGCAGGCTGGTGGTGGTGGGCCTCTTCCTCGCCCTCGCCCTTTTCTGGGCCGGGCCTTTCGCCGTCGTGGGTCAGCTTGTGGGTTACGCCGGGAACCTTCCCGAGGAGCTCTCCCGGGGTCTTCGCGCCCTTTTGGGGTACTGGGAGCGGGGGGTCTCGCTCGCGCCCGATTGGGCCCAGCCCGCCTTCGTTCCGCTACCCCGGGAGCTCGGGGCCGGGTTCCGGCGGGCGCTG
>JALSJG010000161.1 GCA_026989475.1 Thermaceae bacterium
ACGGTCACGGTGGTTTTGGCAAGCGCCGGGGCGAGTAAGAGCGCCAAGACGAGCCCAAGCCACTTCCTTCCCTTCATTGCACACCTCCCTTTCCATACCCGATGGGATACGGACCCACCGGAACCGGCAGTTTCCCCGCCGGGACAAACTTCCCGGCGAGGGCCTCCAACGCGGCCCGGAGCTGGACCGCGCGAAAGCCGTAGGTGGCGAGGTAACCCTCGGGCTCGGGGTCGAGGTAGACGAGGTCGTCGGGGTTGCCGAGGGCGACGACGTAGATCGGCTTCCCGAGCGCTTTGAGGGCTTCGTAGAGCCAGATCTGCTCTTCGGGAAGCGCGCCCAGCCAGTGGTAGGTGCCGAGGACGATGCGGTCAAAGCGCCGGGCGCGCGTTAGCGTCTTTTCGATCTCGGGGCCGGTGGGGCGTTCGGAGACCACCTGGTAGTGGGCGCCCTTCAGGTACTTGGGGGCGAGTTCGGCGAGCGAGGGCTCCTCGCCGTAGCGGGGGCGGAGCTTGGGGGCCACCACCAGGGTTCCCTCTCCGGGAACGGGAAGCTCGCCTTTAATCCAGGTTACCCCGGCCCGGGCGGCCTCGAGGGCAAGGGCTTCGAGCGCCCCCCAGTCGGGCTCGGGGCAGGGGGCCTGGGCCCTTTTCCGTAGCTCGGCGAGCCGGGACCGGGTTTCGGCCAGGCGAGACGCGGGTATCGTGCCGTCTTCGAGCGCTTTTTCGAGGGCCGCGTGGATCACCCGCGCGGCCTCGGGATCCCGTCCCGCGAGTACCAGGTCGGCGCCCGCGAGGACCGCCCGAACGGCGGCCTCACCGGTTCCGTAGCGGTCGCGGATCGCCCGCATGCTCATGTCGTCGGTGACGATCACGCCCCGAAAGCCCATTTGCTCGCGGAGGAGGCCGGTGAGGATCTTCTTTGAGAGGGTGGCGGGATACTCGGGGTCGAGGTCTTCGTAGAGGATGTGGGCGGTCATGACGAGCGGCACCCCGGCCTTCACCGCGGCGGCGAAGGGGGGCAGGTGCTTGGTTTCGATCTCGGAGAGGGTGCCCTTTTTGTAGACCGGGAGCCCAAGGTGGCTGTCCACCACGGTGTCGCCGTGGCCTGGGAAGTGTTTGGCGGTGGCGAGGACACCGGCCTCCTTGAGCCCCTCGAGGAAGGCGAGGCCATGGCGGACGACGAGCTCGGGGGTGGCGCCGAAGCTCCGAATCCCGATGATCGGGTTCTTGGGGTTGGTATTGACGTCGAGCACCGGAGCGAAGTCGACGTCGGCCCCAGCGAAGCAGACCTCCTGGCCGATGCCTTGGGCCACCTGGCGGGTGAGCGCGGGGTCGTCCGCCGCCCCAAGCGTCATCGTGCTGGGGAAGCGGGGCACCCCGGGGGGGCGGAAGGAGTTGAAGGGTCCGCCCTCCTGGTCCACGAAGACGAGGAGCTCGGGGTAGCGGGCCTTGAGCGCGCGGATCGGCCCCGGTCCTTTGGCGAAGTTCGAGGAAAAGAGCAGGACTCCGGCGGGCTTGAGCTCCTCGATCAGGGCGTAGGGAACCTCGGGACCGGGCCAGGAGAGGACGAGGAAATCGCCCGCTCCGGCCTTGGCGAGTCCCAGCGCGAGTGCCAAGAAAAGCCACCTCCTCACTTGAGCGCCTCCCGGAGCCTTCCGCCGGCTTCCCGCAGGCGGGCCCGTGCCTTTTCGGGGGAAAGGCCGCGGGCGACGAGCACGGCGGTCTTGACCTCAAAGCCCGCCCGCTCCAGGGCCTTTTTGGCCACTCCCTCGTCTACCCCGGCGATCTCGGCGACGATCGCTGCCGCCCGCCGGCGGAGCTTTTCGTTGGTAGGCACCACCCCCACCATGAGATTGTCGTAAACCCCCCCGAGCAGGGTCATGACCAGGGTGGAAAAGAGGTTTAAGGCCACCTTCTGGGCGGTGCCCGCCGCCAGACGGGTGCTCCCGGCGACGACCTCGGGGCCGGTGTCGAGGAGGATGGGGTGTTCGGCGAGGGAAAGGAGCGGCGAGCCCGGGTTGTTGGCGATGCCCAGGGTAAGCGCGCCCCTTTCCCGGGCGGCTCGGATGGTGCCGAGGACGTAGGGCGTGCGTCCGCTCGCGCTCACGCCGACGAGCACGTCGCCGGGTTCCAGGCGGGCGCCGGCGGCCCGGCCTTCGGCCTCGTCGTCCTCGGCTTCTTCCACCGCTTCAAAGGCGGCCCGCTCGCCCCCGGCGAGGAAGACGAGGGTGCGTTCCCGGGGCCAGCCGAAGGTGGGGAAGAGCTCCACCGCGTCGAGGAGCGCGAGCCGGCCCGAGGTGCCGGCGCCGGC
>JALSJG010000162.1 GCA_026989475.1 Thermaceae bacterium
TTCTCCACCGCGGGGTTCAAAAGCCCAAGCTTGAGCTGCACCCGGCCGAGCCCGTAAAGCGCCCGGGGGTTGTTCGGGTCCTTCTTCACCGCCTGCTTGTAGGCGATGAAGGAGGCGTCGTAGGCGCCTTCGGCGAAATACTGGTTGCCGAGCAGCATCCAGGCCTCGGGGGTGAGGTCCTTGGCTTCCTTTTGCGCCAGGGCAGCGCCCAGGAGGAGGGCGAGGAGTAAGGGGACGATTCGGTTCCGCATGCGTGCCTCCTAGAGAATGTACCGGGAGAGGTCCTCCCGCTCGAAGACCGGGAGCAGCCGCTCCTCTACGTAGGCCTCGGTGATGGTGACCCGGCCGAGGCCGGTCTCGAAGCTGATCTCTTCAAGCACCCGCTCGAGCACAGTGTGCAACCTGCGCGCCCCGATGTCCTCGAGCTCCTGGTTGGCCCGGTGGGCGAACCGGGCCACCGCCCGGATCGCCTCCGGGGTGAACTCGACCTCGGTGCCGTCGGCGGCGAGCAGGGCGGTGTACTGGCGGATCAGCGAGGACTGGGTCTGGGTCAGGATTCGCTCGAAATCAAGCGCGGTGAGGGGCTTGAGCTCGACCCGGATGGGGAACCGCCCCTGGAGCTCGGGGATGAGGTCGGTGGGCTTGGCCACGTGGAAGGCCCCGGCCCCGATGAAGAGCACGTGCTCGGTGGAGATGGGGCCGAGCCGGGTGTTCACCACCGTCCCCTCGACGATCGGTAGGAGGTCCCGCTGCACCCCCTCGCCGGAGACGTCGGGGCCGCGCACCCCGTCCTTGGAGGCGATCTTGTCGATCTCGTCGATGAAGACGATGCCGTCCTCCTGGGCCCGCCGGGCCGCCTCCTGGCTCACCTCCTCCTTGTCCACCAGGGTCTCGGCGACCTGGCTTTTGAGCGCCTCCCGGGCCTCGCGGACCCGCATCCGCCGGCGCACCCGGCGGCGGGGCAAAAGCCCGGTGAGCATCTCGGAGAGCCCCTGCATCATCTGCTCCCCGCCGAGCATACCCATGAAGGGGAGCTTGGGCTCCTCGGGCACCTCGATCTCCACCAGCCGGTCGTCCACCCGTCCCGAGGCGACCTCGGATACCCCTACCCCGAGCAAACCCGCCAGCTCCTCGTTGGCCCGGCGGGTCGCTTCCTCGGCCACCGCCTCGGTCTTCTCCCGCATCACCAGCTGGTAGGCGACCTCCGCCAGGTCGCGGACGATCGAGTCCACGTCGCGGCCGACGTAGCCCACCTCGGTGAACTTGGTGGCCTCGACTTTCAAAAAGGGCGCCCGGGCGAGGCGGGCAAGCCGCCTCGCGATCTCGGTCTTGCCCACCCCGGTGGGGCCCATCATCAGGATGTTCTTGGGCATGACCTCGCGGGCGAGCTCGGGGGGAAGCTGCTTGCGCCGGTAGCGGTTTCTGAGCGCCACCGCCACCGCCCGCTTGGCCTCGTCCTGGCCGACCACGTACTTATCGAGCTCGGCAACGATCTCACGCGGCGTCAACTCGGTCATCGGACCTCTCCCACGGTCAGCACGGTGATCTCGCCCCCAGAATACAGGTCGATCTCGGCCGCGATGCGAAGGGCCTTCTCGGCGATCTCGGGGGCCGGAAGCCGGGTCTCGCGCAAAAGCGCCTTGGCGGCGGCGAGGGCATAGGGCGCCCCGCTCCCCACCCCGAGCACCGGCTCGTCCGGGGCCAAAACCTCCCCGGTTCCCGAGAGCAAAAGCAGCTGCTCCCGGTCAGCGACCACCATCATCGCCTCGAGCTGGCGGAGGATCTTGTCGGTGCGCCAGAGCTTGACCGTCTCTACCGCCGCCCGCTGGAGGTTCCCGCGGGCGGCTTTAAGCTGCTCCTCGAACTTCTCAAAGAGGGTGAAGGCATCGGCGACGCTCCCGGCGAAGCCGGCGAGGACGTCGCCCTCCAGCCGGCGCACCTTGACCGCGCCCCGCTTCATCACCGTCTGCCCCAAGGTGACCTGCCCGTCCCCCGCGAGGGCGGTGAGCCCGTCCCGCCGCACCGCCAGGATGGTGGTCCCGTGCATCGCCGGCATCAAGGGGAGGCTACCGGCGGGCGGTTAGGCAGCGGTGAGAGCAAAGCCCTCGGTACGAAGCCATTCCCGGAAGGCGGAAAGTCCGCGGGCGAACATCCGCCGGCGCCGCTCCTTTTTGGGGATCTTTTCGGGCCAGGCCGGAACCAGGCCCCAGTTCGCGTTCATCGGCTGGAAGTTCTCGGGGTTGGCCCCGGCCAAAAAGCGCACCAGCCCACCCAGCATGCTGGCCTCGG
>JALSJG010000163.1 GCA_026989475.1 Thermaceae bacterium
ACCCAGGAGGAGCTCGAGCAGGTTCGCACCGTGCTCGAAAACCGCATCAACGCCCTGGGCGTGGCCGAGCCCGTGATCCAGATCCAGGGGAAAAACCGGATCGTGATCGAGCTCCCGGGGCTCACCCCGGAGGACCAGGAGCGCGCCCTCAAGCTCATCGGCCAGCGGGCGGTCCTCGAGTTTCGGATCGTCAAGGAAGGGGCCGAGGGGCTCACGGTCTCGCAGATCAACCAGATGCTGCGGGAAAACCCCCGGCTCGACCGACGGGAGCTCGAGCAAAGGCTCTTAAAGCCGGAGGACCTGGGCCCGGTCTTGATGACCGGCGCCGCGCTCAAGACCGCCCGGGTGATCTTCGACCAGTTCGGCCGGCCCCAGGTGGCGCTGGAGTTCACCCCGGAGGGGTCGAAGAAGTTCGCCGAGATCACCCGGAAAAACATCGGCAAGCGGCTCGCCATCGTCCTTGACGGCCGGGTCTACTCGGACCCGGTGATCCGAAGCGCGATCACCGGGGGACAGGCGGTGATCGAGGGGCTTGCCTCGGTGCAAGAGGCCACCGAGATCGCGCTGGTACTGCGCTCGGGTTCGCTACCCATCGGGGTCGAGGTCGAGGAGTTGCGGGCGATCGGGCCCACCCTGGGTAGGGACGCGATCCAGGCCGGCATTGTCGCCTCGCTGATCGGCGGTGCGTTGATCTTCGTCGCCCTTTTCCTCTACTACGGCCTCTGGTTCGGGGCGGTGGCCGCGATCGGGCTCATCTACATCGCGGTGCTCGTGCTCGGGATGCTCTCGGGGCTCGGGGCCACCCTGACCCTCCCCGGGATCGCCGGCTTCATCCTCACCCTGGGCGCCGCGGTGGACGGAAACGTGCTCTCGTTCGAGCGCATCAAGGAGGAGCTCAAACTCGGCAAGAAGCTCCGGCAGGCCATCCCCGACGGCTTTCGGCACTCGACGGTGACGATTCTGGACGCGAACATCTCGACCCTGCTCGCCGCCGCCGCGCTCTACAACTACGCCACCGGGCCGGTGCGCGGGTTCGCGGTGATGCTGGCGATCGGGATCGTGGCCGCGGTGTTTTCCAACCTGGTCTTTAGCCGCTGGCTCCTCGAGCGAATCGCCGCGGTGCGCGAGGTGATCCCGCCCTATTTCGTCTGGGGCACGAGGATCCCGTTCCTGAGGGAGGCCCGGATCATTACCCCGGCGACCCTGGCGCTCGCTCTTTTGATGGCGATCGTCGTTTTCACCAAGGGCTTCAACTACGGCATCGACTTCACCGGCGGCACCGCCTATCTGCTCCGGACGCCCCTTGAGGTCACCGTCTCCGACGTGCGGAAGGCGCTTGACGAGGCGGACCTTCCCGGGGTTTCCGGCAAGAAGGCGGTGATCACCGAGGTCCAGGGGCTCGCCGCCGGCCACCGGGAGTTCTCGGTCAAGGTGCCCTTCCTCGACCAGGAGACCCGGATCCGGCTCGCCAAGTTCCTAGAAAAGAAGCTTGACGCCACCGTGCTCCGTTCCGACACCGTGGGGCCGGCGATCGGCGCCGAGCTCCGGCGGAACACGATTCTCGCAGTACTGGTGGGGCTTGCGCTGATCCTCGTTTACATGGCCTTCCGCTTTGACTGGGTCTTCGGCGTGGCCAGCGTGATCGCGGTGGCTCACGACGTGGCGATCACCGCCGGGGTCTTTAGCCTGCTCGGCCTTGAGTTCACCATCCCGATTGTGGCCGCGCTCCTCACCATCATCGGTTATTCGATCAACGACTCGATCATCGTCTCCGACCGCATCCGGGAGAACCAGCGCACGGTGCGGGGGCTGCCCTACCGGGAGATGGTGGACCTCTCGATCAACCAGACCCTCTCCCGCACGGTGATGACCTCGTTCACCACCCTGCTGCCCCTGCTTTCGCTGCTCTTTTTGGGCGGGGCGGTGCTCCGCGACTTCTCGATCGCGCTGGTGGTGGGGATCGTGGTCGGCACCTACTCCTCGATCTACGTGGTGGGGGCGCTCGTCGCCTGGTGGAAGGAGCGCCAGCAGGCCCGGCTTGCCGACAAGAAGGTGCGGGCCTAGCGCGTTAGCCGAGGCGGCCCGGGGGACTTCCCCGGGCCGTATACTCTTTGGGATGCGCGTCGCCGGCTGGATCTTCACCCTGCTCCTCGGGTTCGCGGCGGGGATGGTGGCCCTGCTTGCTGCGCTTTACCCCGAGGCCCGTTTCGGGGTTTTGGGGCTCGGCCCCTACCCGCTTTGGGGCTGGCTCCTTTTCGCGCTTTTGCTCGGGGCCCTTTTGGTCT
>JALSJG010000164.1 GCA_026989475.1 Thermaceae bacterium
AAGGCGGCCTTCGCCCCGGCGGGGTCCTCGTGAGTTACGCGGTCGCCGGCTGGGTGCGAAGAAACCTCGAGGCGCTTGGTTTTTCCGTCGAGCGGGTACCGGGGGCGCTCGGCAAGCGGGAGTGGCTCAAGGCCCGCCGTATCGCTTGAGGAACGCGGCCCGGTCGAGGTAGATGAGCTTGACCTCGTAGCTCGACTTCGGCGGGTAACGGGGGTCGCGGTAGAGCCAGTCGAAAAAGCGCCGGCTCAGCGCGTCCACGAAGGAGCGCGTACCGGGAAGGTCGTGGAGCTCGAAACCCAAAAGCTCCCGGGCCCCCTCGACTAAAGGCGTGACGGCGAAGACGACCTGGATCTCGGGGTCCGCCTGGACCCGCCCTGCGGCGGCCTTGAGGTCCCGCCTCAGGGCCTTGACGATGGCGAGCGGGCTCTTGGCCGCCACCCGGCGGCTGTCGAAGTGGAGCTCGAGCCCCGGGGTCCCCTTCGGAAGCCCAGGCAAGTCCACGGGTAGGGAAGCGGGGGAACAGCGGAAGAGGCTTTCCGCGCTCCGCCGGCAGCGGCGGATGCCGTGGGCGCGGTCGTAGCGTTCATCAAAGCCCTGGAGGGCGCGGATCAGGCCCTCCTTAAAGGTGAGCGGCCGCAGGTTGAGTTCGCCCATGGGGACGAGCTCAAAGCCCATCGCCCGGAGCTCGGGAACGAGGCGCCGGACGAGATAGGGGGTGCGCGGAATGCCGTCGTGGAGGAGGACGATCGAGCCCGGTTGGGCGAGCTCGAGCAACCGATCCAGGATCGCTTCGTCCTCCATCGGGGTCCAGTCCTTGGACTCGAGATCCCATAGCGCCACCCGTTTTCCGAGCGCCCGGGCGAAGATTCGGGTCAAGGGCGAGTGGGCTCCGTGGGGCGGGCGGTAATAGGGAAGCCCGCCGGGGTCGTAGGCGGTGTGCACCCACTCGGTCCAGGGCGCCATCAAAAAAGGCGGACGGTGGAATCGTCCGTGGGAGGCGAGCTCGTGGCCCGCTTCCCGGATCCGCGCGAGTAGCTCCGGGTGTTCCTCGGCCCGTTTTCCGGTGAGGAAGAAGGTCGCCTTTGCGCCGGTCTCCTCGAGGGCGGCCAGGAGCTCAGGGGTGGTCTTCGGGTCGGGCCCGTCGTCGAAGGTGAGTGCGAGCCTTGGCTCGCTCCGGGGCCCGTGGGCCAGCGCTCCCACCCCCATCCAGCGAAAAAGCAAATCGCTCCCGCCGTAGGCGGCGAAGAGGGTGGCTAGGATCGCTTCCCAAGCTGCCAAAGGTAGTACCCCCCCACCAGGGCCATCAGCATACCGCCGGTAGCAAAGGGACCCCAGGGTCCGAGGAGGTCCCAGGTGACCCCGCCGATCGCGGGGCCGACCGCGTACCCCAGGGCTTCAAGGGTCATGATCACCCCCCAGGCGGCGGCGCGGTCGGCGTCCGGAAGGCTTTTCACTACGAGTCCGTTCCAGCCCGGGAAGAAGAGGCCGAATCCTACCCCGATGAGCGCCCCAGTAAGGGCCAGGGTCCAAAGCACGGGTCCGAAGACGAGCGGCAGCACCCCGACCAGCGCGAAGCCGAGGGCGGCGAGGAAAAGCCCGGGAACGAGGAGCTTCCTAGGTTCGCCCTCGTCGGCCCGCCTGGCCGAGCGCCAGAAGACCAGGAGGGCCGCCCCCAGCCCCACCGCGATCAGGAAGACGAGCCGGGGAAGGCTCAGGTCCACCCGGGCAATGTAGAGGAAGAGCACCGGGGCAAGCACGCCGGTGGAGAGGGTTTGCACGAAGGCAGCGGGTAGCAACATAACCAGCTTCCGCCAGTCGTAGGCCTCCCGGCTCGGGCGGGGAGCCGGGCTCTTGATCCCGGCAAGGCTCAGGGAAAGTAGAAGAAGGCCTCCGGCGAGGGCCAGGATCCCTTGGTAAGCGAGCTCAGGGGACTCTTGGGACAGGTAACCGGTGGCCAGCATGGCGAGGCCGAGGAGTGGCCCCACCAGGACGGTCGCCGAGGTCACTCCCCGGGCTTCGAAGCCCTCCCGGCTATCCCGGCTGACGAAGGTCAGGATGGCGGGCCAGAGGGAGCTTATGAAGACGCCCCAGGCGGCGGCGAGGAGGATCATCCAAACGAGCGGCCCCCGGGGCAAAAAGACCACGGCTAAAAAGGCCACTGCTCCGGTGGCGAGCAGCACCGATCCTAGCCGCACTCGCTCCGAGAGCCAGCCACCGGCGCTCTTGGCAAAGGCGTCGGTGAGGTAGTGGACCGAGGTCACGAGGCCGATCCACGA
>JALSJG010000165.1 GCA_026989475.1 Thermaceae bacterium
TGGTGATCGAGCTCAAACGGGGCGCGAACCCCGAGGTCGTGCTCAACCGGCTCTACAAGCACACCCAGCTCCAGACCAGCTTCACCGTCAACCTGCTCGCGATCGTCGAGGGCGAGCCCAGGGTGCTTTCGCTCCTCGAGCTCATGCGCCACTACCTCGACCACCGCAAAACGGTGGTCACCCGCCGCACCGCCTTCGAGCTCAAGAAGGCCGAGGAGCGGGCCCACGTGCTCGAAGGCCTCCTCATCGCCCTCGACCACATCGACGAGGTCATCGCCCTGATCCGCGCCTCCAGGGACCCGGCCGAGGCCAAGCGCGGCCTGACCGAGCGCTTCGGCCTCACCGAGGTGCAGGCCCAGGCGATCCTCGACATGCGGCTCCAGCGGCTCACCGGGCTCGAGCGCGAACGGCTCCTCGCCGAATACCGCGAGCTAAAGGAAAGGATCGCCTTCCTGCGGGCGATCCTCGAGGACGAAGGCCGGCTCTGGGAGGTCATCAAGGAGGAGCTCCTCGAGGTCAAGAAAAAGTACGCCGACCCCCGCCGCACGGTGATCACCGCCTTCGCCGAGGGGTTTACCCCCGAGGACCTGATCGAGGACGAGCCCATGGTCATCACGATGACCGCCGCCGGCTACGTCAAGCGCACCCCCCTCGAGGCCTACCGCGCCCAGGGAAGGGGCGGCGTCGGCCTCCAGGCCGGCCGCACCAAGGGCGAGGACGAGGCCACCCGGGTCTTCGTCGCCCAGATGCACGACCAGCTCCTCTTCTTCACCAACCACGGCCGGGTTTTCGGGCTCAAGGTCTTCGAGCTCCCGGAGGCGAGCCGCGCCGCCCGGGGCACCCACGTGCGCCAGCTCCTCGCCCTCGGCGAGGGGGAGGAGATCGCCACCCTGCTCGCGGTGCGCGATCTTAAAGCGCCCGGCGACCTGGTCTTCGCGACGCGCAAGGGGATCGTCAAACGCACCCCGCTCATCGAGTACCAAAACCTCACGAGCTCCGGGCTGATCGCGATCCACCTGCAACAGGCCGACGACCTGATCGCGGTCGTCACCGCCGAAGCCGGCGACGACGTGGCCCTCGCCACCCGCCAGGGCAAGACGATCCGCTTCGCCCTGGCCGAGGTCCGGGCCACCGGTCGCGCGAGCCAGGGGGTGCGGGGCATCCGGCTCAAAGAGGGCGACGCGGTGGTCTCGCTGGCGGTGATCCCCGCGGGCTGGGAGGGAGACCTCCTGGCGGTAGGCAGCCGGGGCTACGGCAAGCGCACCCCGGTCGGCGAGTACCCCCGCCAGGGCCGCGGCGGCCAGGGGGTGATCGGCTTCAAGACCGGAAGGAAGGTCGGCGAGCTCGTCGCAATGCTCCCTACCGACGGCGACGAGGACCTCCTGGTGCTTTCGAAAAGGGGCCAGGCGATCCGCATCCCCGTGAGCGAGATCCGGGTCTCCTCCCGGGCCACCGCCGGCGTCAAGCTCATGAACCTCGCCGAGGGCGACGAGGTGGCCTCGGCGTTCGTGGTGGAGAACGCGGAGTAGGCTAGAAGCCATGAAGGCCTACGTGGTGTTGATCACCGCCCCCGTCAAGGGAGACGCAGCGGAAAAGCTCGCCCGCGCCCTGGTGGAAGAAAGGCTCGCCGCCTGCGTCAACCGGGTGCCGGGGCTTATTTCCACCTACTGGTGGGAGGGGAAGATCGAGGAAGACCGGGAAGAACTCCTCGTCGCGAAGACCACCGAGGACCGGCTCGAGGCCCTCCTCAAGCGGGTACCCGAGCTCCACCCCTACTCCGTGCCCGAGATCCTCGCCCTGCCGGTGGAGCAGGGCCATCCCCCTTACCTCGAGTGGCTCGTCGCCTCGACGCGATTTTCGTAACAAATATGTTTACAAAATCCCCGCCCCCGTGCTAGCCTGGGGGCGGGGAGGGAATCGTGAGCAAGGCAAGCATCCGGGAACGCGCGCGGTTCTCCCCGGGGGAGGTCATCCTCTACCCCGGGGTGCCGGCCCCGGGCGAACCGGTTTACCGGGTGGTTTCGGGGCTCGTGCGAATCCAGCACGTGGACGAGGAGGGCAACGCCCTCACGCTGCGCTTCGTACGGCCCGGCGAGTTCTTTGGCGAAGAGGCGCTCGCGGGGCTTGAGCGCAGCCATTTCGTCGAGGCCCTGACCGAAAGCGAGGTCGAGGCCATCCCTGCCGAGGCGCTTTGGAAAAGCGAGTCCCGGGAGCTCGTCGCCACGCTGGTCGCGGCCCTCGCCCAGGGGTACGAGCGCATCCGGCGGCTCGTGACCCAGCGCCTCAAAAACCGCATCGCCGCCGCCCTGCTCGAGCTCCGCTCCACCTCCCTGGCCGAGACCGACGCCGAGGGCCGGCCGGTGATCCGGCTGACCCACGACGACCTGGCGGCGGCGGTCGGCTCGGTCCGGGAAACCGTGACCAAGGTGGTCGGCGAGCTCGCCCGGGAGGGCTACATCAGGTCCGGCTACGGTAAGATCACGCTCACCAACCTCAAGGGTCTCGAAGAGCTGGCAAACCGCCCGGAATAAGGGGATAATGCAGAAGGCGAAAGGCCCCCGCGCGGGGGCCTTTTCTAAGGAGGAAACGATGCGGACCGGGACCGATCTGATCGTGGTGGGCGCGGGTCCCACCGGGCTCGCGGCGGCCTTCTACGCGGGGATGCGGGGGCTCAGCGTACGGCTCGTGGATCCCCTTTCCGAACCGGGGGGGCAGCTCGTTGCGCTCTACCCGGAAAAATACATTTACGACGTCGTCGGATTTCCCAAGATCAAGGCCGCCGACCTCGCCGCCCGGCTGGTGGCCCAGCTCGAGCCTTTTCATCCCATCTACGCCCTGGAGGAGCGGGCGGAGAAGCTCGACGAGGACGAGGAGGGCTTCCTCCTCACCACCGACCGCGGCCACACCTACCGGGCCCGGGCGGTGGTGATCGCGAGCGGGCTCGGGGTCTTCGAGCCCCGGCGGGTGGGGGCCGAGGGCGAGCGGGAGCTCGAGGGCAAGGGGCTTTTCTACGCCGTCAAGCACCCCGAGGAGTTCAAGGACAAGGAGGTCCTAATCGTCGGCGGGGGCGACAGCGCGGTGGACTGGGCGCTCATGCTCAAGAACATCGCCCGGGTCACCCTGATCCACCGCCGTAAAGCCTTCCGGGCTCACGAAAAGAGCGTAGAGGAGCTCCTCCAGGCCGCCGCGCGCGGGGAGCTCGAGGTGAAAACTCCCTTTGTTCTGAAGGCGGCCCGCGGCGACGGCTGGGTGAAGGAGGCCGAGATCGAAAACGTGGAAAGCGGGATCCGGCAAACCCTTCCGGTCGACGCGGTACTTGTTCTCGCGGGTTTTCTCACCAAGCCCGGGCCGCTCGCGAACTGGGGTCTTGAGCTCGAGGGTAACAGGATCGTGGTCAACACCCGCATGGAAACCAGCCGCAAGGGCGTATTCGCCGCCGGCGACGCGGTCACCTACCCCGGCAAGCTCAAGCTGATCCAGATCAACTTTGGCGAGGCCGCGACCGCCGCCAACTACGCCGCCGCCTACATCACCGGCGAGCGCGCCCACCCCGGCCACTCCTCGGACCGTCCCGATCCTTCGTTGAGAAAAGGTGCCTAGAATAGGCTTGGAGGTGATGTGAGGCTATGAAGCGAGTCAGGATTTTCTTGGTCGCCCTCGTGCTCGGCGCCCTTGCCTTCGCCGGGGAGTTCTCGATCATCCATTTCAACGACGTCTACGAGATCCAGCCGGTGAAAAAGGGGAAGTACGGCGGGGCTGCCCGGGTGGCGACGCTGATCAAGGAGCTCGGGGGGCAGGAAAACCTCATTCTCTTCTCCGGAGACACCTTCAGCCCCTCGATCATGTCCAGCGTCTTCAAGGGCAAGCAGATGGTGGACGTCTTCAACCGGCTGGGCGTCGACTATGCCGTCTACGGAAACCACGAGTTCGACTTCGGCCCCGAGGTCGCCGCCGAGCGGGTAAAGGAGTCCAAGTTCACCTGGATCTCCACCAACCTAGTGGACAAGCGCACCGGCGAGGGCTACGTCGGCGCGGTGCGCTGGGCCCTGGTGGACTGGAACGGGGTCAAGGTCGGCCTCCTCGGCCTCATCGACGACTGGCTCGAGCTCACGAGCCCCGGCCCCAACGCCCAGTACCTCGACTTTATCGAAACCGGCCGCAAGTACGCCCGGATGCTCAAGGATAAGGGTGCCGAGGTGGTCATCGCCCTCACCCACATGGACATGGCCAACGACGAGAAGCTCGCCGCCAGCGTCCCCGAGATCGACCTCATCCTGGGCGGCCACGACCACGCCCCCATGTGGAAGGTGGTAAACGGCACCCTGATCTGGAAGACCGGCGCCGACTGGATCTGGCTCGGTCACCTGAAGGTCTACACCATCCCCGGCCTAAAACCGATCGTGATTCCTACCCAGTACACGGTCGACCGTAAAATCTCCGAGGATCCGGAGATGGCCAAGGTAGTGGCCGAGTACGCCGCCGCCCTCGACAAGGCGATGAACGAGGCGATCGGCGAGACCAAAGTGCCGCTCGACGCCCGGCGCAAGGTGGTCCGCCGCCAGGAGTCGAACATCGGCAACCTGATCGCCGACGCCATGCGCGACTACGCTAAGGCCGACTGCGCCATCCAAAACGGCGGCGGCATCCGCACCGACCAGATCTACGGCCCCGGGAAGCTGACCAAGAAGGACATCTTCGCCATCCTGCCCTTCGGCAACGTGGTGATCAGCGTCAAGATCGACGGCAAGACGCTGAAGGCCGCGCTCGAAAACGGCGTCTCCCAGTGGGAGCGCACCAAAGGCCGCTTCCCCCAGGTCTCGGGCATCAAGTACGTCTTCGACCCGAACCGCCCGGCCGGGGAGCGGATCCTCGAGGTCTACGTGAACGGAAAACCCCTCGACCCCAACCAGACCTACGTCTGCGCCATCAACGACTACATGGGCCGCGGCGGCGACGGCTACACCATGTTCAAAAACGCTCCCCGGGCGATCGACGAGCGGAGCGGCACCCTGCTCGCCCAGGTAGTCATCGACTACATCAAGGCCCACTCGCCGGTGGCGCCCAAGGTCGAGGGCCGGATCGTCATCAAGAAGTAATCGCTCGAACGCCCAAGGCCCCCCGGGCACCGGGGGGCCTTGGGTTTTAGGGACCGGTGCTTAGAGGTCGTAGTACATCTGGAACTCGATCGGGCTGGTGCGAAGTCGCACCTGGGCGGCCTCCTCCCGCTTCATCGCGATCCATTCCTCGAGCAGCGCCTCGGTGAAGACCCCACCCTCGAGCAGGAAGTCGTGGTCCTTCTCCAGCGCGTCCAAAGCCTCGTCCAGGCTCTTCGGCAGGGTTTTGATCCGCCGGGCCTCGCGGGCGGAAAGCGCGTAGAGGTTTTTGTCCACCGGCTTCGGGGGCTCGAGCTCCCGGCGGATCCCATCAAGACCCGCCATCAGCATGGCGGCAAAGGTGAGGTAAGGGTTCCCCGAGGGGTCGGGCGCCCGGTACTCGATCCGCTTCGCCTTTTTGAACTTGGGTCCCGTGAAGTACATGGGAACCCGGATGATCGCCGAGCGGTTCCGGCGCGAGATGATCAGGTTCACCGGGGCCTCGTAGCCCGGAACCAGCCTGCGGTAGGAGTTCACCGTCGGGTTGGTGATCGCCGCGAGCGCCGGCCCGTGGGCGAGGAGCCCGGCGGCGTAGTGCATCGCCAACTTGGAGAGTTCGGCGTAACCCTTCTCGTCGTAGAAGAGCGGCTCGCCGTTTTTCCAAAGCGACTGGTGGGTGTGCATCCCCGATCCGTTGTCGCCGTAGATCGGTTTGGGCATGAAGGTGACCGTCTTCCCCGCCTTGGCCGCGGTCTGGCGCACGGCGTACTTGTACTTGAAGACATTGTCCCCGGTGCGGGTAAGGGTGTCGAAGCGGATGTCGATCTCGGCCTGGCCGGCGGTGGCCACCTCGTGGTGATGGAGCTCGACCTGGACCCCGGTGGCCTCCAGGTTCTTCACCATCTCGCTCCGCAGATCCTGGTACTTGTCCACCGGAGGCGCGGGGAAGTACCCCTCCTTCGGGCGGATCCAAAGGCCGTCGCCTCCTTCGTAGGAATGCCAGTGCCCCTCCTCCGACTCGATCCAGAAGCCGGAGTGATGGGCTTCGATGGAGAAGCCGACCCGGTCAAAGATGAAGAACTCGATCTCCGGACCCCAGTAGCTGACGTCGGCGATCCCCGTCTTCCTGAGATATTCCTCAGCCCTTTTCGCCACCCCGCGAGGATCCTTGTCGTAGTACTTCTTATCCACCGGATCGTAAACGTCGGCGATCACCACCAGGGTGGGGTGCTCCGCGAAGGGATCCACAAAGGCCGTAGAAACGTCGGGGAGCAGCAGCATATCCGACTCGTTGATGGCCTGGAACCCCTGAATCGAGGAGCCATCGAAGCCCGCGCCCAGCTTGAAGAAGTTCTCATCGGCCTCGTGGGCGGGGACGCTGAAGTGCTGCCAGCGCCCGGGAAGATCGGAGAACCTTAGGTCTACGTACGCGATGCCCTTCTCCTTGATGAACTTGACCGCTTCCTTCGCATCCTTGAACACGGCACACCTCCGTGCGTAAACTTACGCGGCAAAGCGTACCCAAGAAACTGCACATCTGTCAATAGGTAACGATTCATCATGCTAGGTTGAGCCTTGTGAGATCCAGAGTACTCCATGCATTCATGCAAAGCGTTCACCTAAACCAGCACAGTTGGGCTGATCGAACGCACACCCACCTCGCATGAATATGCTCAAACCATTCGGTAAACTGAACGCATGCCTTTAAGCAAGGCCGAGATCCTCAAGGAGCTTAAGCAAAACGCCGTGCGCTTTCTCCGATTGCAGTTCACTGACATCCTCGGGGTCGCCAAGAACGTTGAGGTGCCGGTGAGCCAATTCGAAAAGGCGCTGGACGGCGAGATCATGTTCGACGGCTCCTCGATCGAGGGCTTCACCCGGATCGAGGAGTCCGACATGCTCCTAAAGCCCGACTACAACACCTTCGCGATCTTCCCCGACCTGATCGAGGACCCCGCCCGGGGGCGGGTGGCCCGGCTGATCTGCGACGTCGCCTACCCCGACGGCACCCCCTTCGAGGGCGACCCCCGCCAGGCCTTAAAGCGCCAGATCGAAGAACTCCAAAAGCTTGGCTTCGACAACATGTACGCGGGTCCCGAGCCCGAGTTCTTCCTCTTCCTGCGCAACCCCGAGGGGCTTCCCACCACCGAGACCCACGACGACGCTGGCTACTTCGACCTCGCCCCCCTGGACAAGGGCGAGGAGGCCCGCCGCGACATGGTGAACGTCCTGGTGGAGATGGGCTTCGAGATCGAGGCCGCCCACCACGAGGTCGCCCCGGGGCAGCACGAGATCGACTTCAAGTACGCCGACGCCCTGACCACCGCCGACAACATCGCCACCTTCAAGTTCGTGGTTAAAAGGGTGGCCCTCGTACACGACCTGCACGCCACCTTCATGCCGAAACCCATCGTCGGCATCAACGGCTCGGGGATGCACACCCACCTCTCGATCTTTAAAGACGGCAAGAACGCCTTCTACGACGAGAAGGCCGAGTACCAGCTCTCGGAGACCGCCCTGGCGTTCATCGCTGGATTGCTCACCCACGCAGCGGGCATGGTGGCGGTCACCAACCCCCTGGTGAACTCGTACAAACGCCTCACTCCAGGCTACGAAGCCCCCACCAACATCGCCTGGTCGGTCTCGAACCGCTCGGCGATGATCCGCATCCCGGCTCGCCGTGGGGTGGGCACCCGGGCCGAGTTTCGGGTACCCGACCCCAGCGCGAACCCCTACCTGGCACTCGCGGTCATGCTCGCCGCCGGGCTCGACGGAATCAAAAAGGGCCTCACCCCGCCCCCGCCGATCCAGCGGAACATCTTCGAGATGAGCGTGCGCGACCGTCGCCGCCACAAGATCAAGGAGCTCCCCGGCACCCTGCGCGAGGCCCTCGACGCCCTGGAAAAGGACGAGGTGGTGAAAAAAGCGCTCGGTGAGCACATCTACCGCCACTTCCTGAAGGCCAAAAGGCTCGAGTGGGAGGACTACCGCATCACCGTGCACCCGTGGGAGCTCGACCGCTACCTGATCAAGTACTAAAACCCGGACCCTACGCGACCGCCGCCTCCAAGGCGGCGGTTTTTATTGACAAGGGCGGTGCATTTTTTTGTAAAATGCCCTCGCGAGCATTTAGAACTCGCAGAGAAGGAGGGGGATATGAAGAAGTTTTTGCTGGCAGTCATCCTCAGCCTGGGAACGGTCGCACTGGCCGACAGCCACGGCGGGACCATCAAGATCGGCATCAACCTTGAGCTCTCCGGCCGTTTCGCGGCGATCGGGCAGCAGACCCTGATGGGCATCCAGGCGGCCCACGCCCAGCGACCCGAAGTGGCGGGCATGAAGGTCGAGCTCGTCGTCTGCGACAACGAGACCAGCCGTGAGGGCTCGGTCGCCTGTGCCCGCCGCTTCGTGGATGAGGGCGTCATCGGTGTGCTCGGTGCGATCTCCACCTCCATGTCGATTCCTGCCGCCGAGATTCTCCAGGACGCGGGTATCATCATGATCTCGACCTCCTCGACCAACCCGCAAACCACCCAGATCGGCGACTACATCTTCCGGATGGCCTACACCGACGACTTCCAGGGCAAGCTGGCCGCCGCCTACGTGGTCAATGATCTGGGCGCGAAAAAGATCGCGGTATTCCGCCAGGTGGACGACGACTACTCCTTCGGCCTTGCCGGATTCTTCGACGAGACCGCCAAGAAGCTCGGTGCGCAGACGGTGGTGCAGGACTTCACCGCCGGAACCGTCGACTTCACCGCCCAGCTGAACAACATTCGCGCTTTCAAGCCCGACGTAATCTACTACTCGGGCTTCTGCGCCGAGGGAGCGCCGTTCATGAAGCAGCTGCGTGAACAGGGCTTCCAGCAGGCCGTGATCGGCGCAGACGCGATCGACGACAAGCAGTGCCCCGAGGGCGCCGGTAAGGCTTTTGATGGCGTCGTCTTCACCGGCTTCGCCACTCCCGATCTGATTCCCGATCCCGAAGCGAAGAAGCGTGCGGAAGCCTTCAAGGAGTTCTTCTTCCAGACCTTCAAAGACGCGAAGCCGGGTGACTTCAACGGCTTCGTACTGGCCGGCGCCGACGCCTACAACGTGCTGGTGGAGGCGATTGCCCGGGCCGGAAGCACCGACCGCAAGAAGGTGCGGGACGCGCTAGCCTCGCTGGAAAACTTCCCCGGGGTCTCCGGCGACGTGACCTACAAGGGCACCGATGGCACGCCCAAGGACCGGACGATCGGCTTCTTCAAGTACGAGGTCATGAGCCCGGACAACTGGAAGAAGACTGCGCTCTTCGGCAAATCCACCGCCGAGGTTGAATAGCGCAGCTTGGAAGGGCTAGTCTAAGAGGCCGACTAGGGTGAGCGGTCGCTCACCCTAGTCGGCTGGCTATGGAGGCGAGAGTGAGCACGATGCGAGTTCCCATAACAACCCGAGGAACCCTCTTCGTCGTCCTCGCGGTTTTTTTCCTGCTCGTCGGCTGGCGGATTCAGGCGCTACCCGACTACACGCTGGCCCGGGTGGTCCAGGATTTCCTCAACGCCCTAACCCTGGGCAGCCTCTACGCACTGATCGCCCTGGGTTACACGATGGTCTACGGCATCATCCGTCTCATCAACTTCGCGCACGGTGAGATCTTCATGCTGGGTGCCTACTTCGCCTTCTTCGCGATGGTTCTTACCCCACTTCCCCTCGCACTCGCCTTACTGACCACCCTCTTGCTCGGTGGCACCGCCCTGCTGGTGACGCGTAGTCTTTTCAACCTAGAATCGCCCAAGAAAACAGCGGGCCTCGCCTTCCCTCTATTGGTGGGAATCTTCGTTCTTTTGGGATTCCGTCAGCTCGGTTGGATCGAAGCGCTATTTCTCTCCATGATCGCCACCGCTGTGAGCGGGGTCTTGCTCGAGCTCGTGGCCTACCGCCCCCTCCGCGGAGCACCGCGAGAAAGCATGCTGATCACCGCGATAGCCGCGAGTTTCTTCCTGCAAAACATGGGGCAGCTGGTCTTCGGCCCCTACGTGAAAGGTTTTAACCCCGAAACCGTATTAAATCGCCCCTTGAGTTTCCGGATCGGCCCGGAGGAAGTCTATTTCACCGGCGTACTCCTGGTCGTTCCCCTGATCACCGGACTCCTGCTGCTCTTGCTTAACTTTTTCGTCACCCGCACCCGCCTGGGCAAGGCGATGCGGGCCACCGCCCAGGACGCGGAGGTCGCCCAGATGATGGGGGTGAACGTGCATCAGGTCATCGCCCTGACGTTCTTCATCGGCTCCACCCTCGCCGCTGCGGCCGGGGTCATGTACGCGATCCGCTTCGGCCAGATCCATCCGTTAATGGGCCTGCTTCCCGGTATCAAGGCCTTTGCCGCTGCGGTGATCGGTGGGATCGGCAGCCTCCCGGGAGCGGTTCTGGGCGGGCTCCTTCTCGGCTTCATCGAAATCTACGTGGTCAGCCTCTTCCCCACCCTTTCGGCCTATAAGGACGTATTCGCCTTCGTTCTCCTCATCCTGATCCTCCTGTTCCGGCCTTCGGGCTTGATCGGGGAGGATCTCACGGAGAAGGTCTAAGATGCGCGACCGGATCCTCACCCTCGCTACCCTCATCCTCGCCACCCTCGCGATCTACGGATTGACCCAGATGGAGGGGAGCGGAAGCCTGGTCTCCGCCCTTACCCTGGTCTTCATCTGGAGCATCGCGGCGATCAGCCTGAACCTGATCAACGGGCAGCTCGGTATCCTGTCGCTCGGTCACCACGGCTTCATGATGATCGGGGGGTACCTGACCGCCCTGCTCATGCTCCCCGAAAAGGAACGTAGCCCCTTCCGTACCCGGTTGCTCTCCGACTGGGCGCGGGAGAACCTCGACCTCAACCGCTGGCTCGAAGCGCTGGGTCTCGGCTTCCTCGCCCAGTCCACCGACGCCAAGTTCGTGATCGCGCTGATCCTCGCGGGTCTGGCCGCCGCCCTCGTGGGGCTGATCGTGGGAATCCCCTCCCTCAGGCTCAAGGGGGACTACCTGGCGATCGTGACCTTCGGTTTCGGCGAGATCATCCGGCTACTCCCCAACGCGCCCGAGGTTGCCCGGTTCACCAACGGTCCGCTGGGGATCAAGGGGGTACCGGGCGACGCGGGAACGTTGTGGTGGACCTTTGCGGTTTTCCTCATCACGCTTTGGTTCTTCAGCCGGCTCAAGTTCTCTTCCTACGGGCGGGCCTTTGAGGGGATCCGTGAGGATGAGATCGCGGCCGAGGCGATGGGGGTGAACCTCGCCTATCACAAGGTGCTCGCCTTCAGCATTAGCGCATTCTTCGCCGGGGTGGCCGGCGGCCTCTACGCCAGCTACCTGCAATCGGTGGACACCCAGACCTTCAACTTCTTCGTGACCTTCTTCCTGCTGGTGGCGATCAGCCTGGGTGGACTCGGCTCGATCACCGGGGCGGTGTTGGGAACCGCGATCGTCCTGCTCGTACGCATCTACGGCGGGTTCTTGGAGGAGCCCAGGCCGGCATACGTGGCCCTATTTGCGATCTCCGGTCTCATGATCCTGGCCTTCGCCTTCTCGGTTTACATCCGGCGGGCCCGCCACCTCCGTCCCGTGATCGAGCCCAAACACCTGATCTTTCTGGGTACCGGAGTAGGCCTTATGCTGCTTACCCTGGCCTTCTTCTCCACCCCCTTCGTTCAGCAAGAGGTTCAGTTCTTCGGGATGCGGAAGATCCTCCTCGCGGTGCTCCTGATCCTCATCATGATCTACCGCCGGGAGGGGATCATGGGCCGGAGCGAGTTCTCCTGGAAACTGCTTTTCGGGCCGCGTGAGGACATCCCCACCGAGGAGCAGCGCAAGCAGGACGCCTGGCTCACCAACCCGGAACTCAACCCCGATGCAGGGAAGGGCAACAATGGCGCTTCTTGAGCTTAGAAACGTATACAAAGCCTTCGGCGGGCTGCAGGCGATCAACGGCGTGAATCTCAAGGTCGAGGAAGGCGAGATCGTAAGCATCATCGGGCCGAACGGTGCGGGAAAGTCGACCCTCTTCAACCTGATCACGGGAGTGTACCGGCCGGATCGGGGGGAGATCTACTTTCAGGGCCGGCGCATCGACGGCTTGCGGCCGGACCAGGTCTGTCGGCTGGGCATCGCCCGTACCTTTCAAAACCTCCGTCTTTTCAATAACCTCACGGTCCTCGAAAACGTCCTCATCCCCCAGCACCACAGGCTGGGCCTGCACTGGATCCACGCGGTGCTCCGTACTCCCGCGTACCGGAGGCGGGAGGAGGAGATGCGCGCCACCGCCCTGGAAAAGCTGGCGTTTTTCGGGCCGCGTCTGATGACCTTCCGACTTCACCAACCGGTGCGGGTCCTCTCCTACGCCAACCGGCGCCGGACCGAGATGGCCCGCGCCATGGCCACCGGCGCCAAGCTCCTGCTCCTCGACGAGCCGAGCGCCGGCATGAACCCGAGGGAGACCCAGGAGATCACCCAGATCATCCGGCGTTTCCGCGACGAGGGAGGGTACACGGTCGTGCTCGTCGAGCACAAGATGAACCTCGTCGGTGAGATCTCCGACCGCGTGGTGGTCCTTGACTACGGCGAAAAGATCGCCGAAGGTGATTACCGGGAGGTGATCCAAAACCCCCGGGTAATCGAGGCCTACCTCGGGCGCAAGGAGGGATGATGGCGGCCGAACCGTTGCTCGAGCTCAAGAACGTCAGCGCCTATTACGGGCCGATCCGGGCCCTTAACCGCGTCAACATGGTGCTCTACCCCGGGGAGATGGTCTGCCTGCTCGGAGGCAACGCCTCCGGTAAGAGCACCACGCTCAAGACCATCCTCGGCCTGGTGCAGATGGGCGAGGGGGAGATCTACTTCCGCGGTGAACGGATCGACCGCAAGCTCACCGCGTACCGGATCGCTAGGGGGATCGCGGTGGTACCCGAGAACCGGCGGGTCTTCCCCCGCATGACCGTCCGCGAGAACCTCGAGATGGGCGCCTACCTGCGCAGCGATCCCGAGGGCATCCGGGAGGACATGGAGTACGTCTTCTCCCTCTTTCCGCGCCTCGAGGAGCGGCTCTCGCAACCGGCGGGAACGCTCTCCGGCGGGGAACAGCAAATGCTCGCGATGGGGAGGGCGCTCATGAGCCGGCCCCGGCTCATCCTGATGGACGAGCCTTCGATGGGCCTCGCCCCCAAGCTGGTGGAAACGATCTTCAAGATCATCAAGTCGGTGAATGAGCGCGGGATCACCGTGTTCGTCGTCGAGCAAAACGCCAACATCGCCCTCTCGATCGCCGACCGTGGCTACGTACTCCAGACCGGCGAGGTCGTGCTCCAGGGACCGGCCCAGGAGCTCCTCCACAACGAGGCGATGCGCCGCGCCTACCTGGGAGAAGTCTAGGGGCCGGTTGCCGGCGCATGAGGCGGGTGCGTATACTCGCCGAGTAAGGGAAAGGAGGTGCGGATGCTTAGGTTGTTGCGGTTTGCGGTGGTGATTCTGGCGCTGGCAGCCTTCGGCCACGCCCAGACCCTGGTCTACGGCCAGTCCGACCTGCCCAAGACCCTCGACTCCGCCGACGCCCAGGACGGGAACTCCCTCCGGGTGGCCAAGCAGGTGGTGGAAACCCTGGTAACCTTCGAGCCCGGCACGGTGAACCCGATCCCCGGGCTCGCCGAGCGCTGGGAGGCGAGCGAGGACTCCAAGGTCTGGACCTTCTACCTCCGCAAGGGGGTCAAGTTCCACGACGGCACCCCCTTCAACGCCGAGGCGGTGAAGTTCAACTTCGACCGCTGGAACGATAAGAACAACCCCTACCGGGGGGGCAAGGAGTTCGTCCCCTTCACCTGGGTCTTCGGCGGCTTCAAGGGCGAGGGCTCGGTGATCGACCGGGTCGAGGTGGTGGACGAGTACACCGTGCGCTTTTACCTCACCCAACCGGTGGGCTTCTTCCCCCAGATGGTCGCCGCCAGCTACTTCGGCATCGACAGCCCCAAGGCGGTGATGGCCGACCCCGAGAAGTACGGCACCCCCGAGGTCGGGGTGGTGGGCACCGGGCCCTTCGTCTTCAAGCGCTGGACGATCGGCGACAAGGTCGTGCTCGAGCGCAACGAGAACTACTGGAACGAGAGGAACAAGGCCAAGGTCAAGACCCTGGTCTTCCGGGGCATCCCCGAGCCCACCAGCCGCCTCGCCGAGCTCAAGGCGGGCTCGATCCACATCGCCAACAACCTCTCCCCCGAGGACCTGAAGGCGATCGAGTCCGACCCCAATCTGGTGGCGGTGGTGCAAAAGGGCCTGAACATCGGCTACGTCGCCTTCCACCAGAAGAACAAACCCCTGGATAACCTCAAGGTCCGCCAGGCGATCGCCCTGGCGGTGGACTGGCAGGCGATCGTGGACGCCTTCTACGGCGGCCTCGGCGAGCGGGCGAGCGAGTTCGTGCCGCCGGCGATGTGGGGTCGGGCGGGCGACATCCAACCCTTCCCCTATGATCCCGAGACGGCGAAGAAGCTCCTCGCCGAGGCCGGCTACCCCAACGGCTTTGAGACCGAGCTTTGGTACATGCCGGTCTCCCGCCCCTACTTCCCCGCGCCCCAGCCGATCGCCGAGACCATCGCCACCTACCTCGCCGACGTGGGCATCCAGGCGAGCCTCAAGACCGAGGACTGGGGTACCTACCTCTCCGACTACGACCAGGGCAAGTTCCCCCTGTACATGCTGGGCTGGAGCCCCGACTACCCCGACCCCGACAACTACCTCTTCACCTTCTTCGGCCCCACCTCGATCAAGACCAACCTCGGCTGCGAGACCGACTACTGCGCGAAGATCGCCGGGCTGATCCAAAAGGCCCGGGTCACCGCCTCGCTCGAGGAGCGTAAAAAGCTCTACGCCGAGGCCCAGCGGCTGGTGCACGAGTACGTGCTCTCGATCCCGGTGGCCCACAACAACCCGCTCCACGCCACCCGCAAGAACGTGAAGAACTACATCCCAAGCCCCTTGGGCTCGGAAGAGCTCT
>JALSJG010000166.1 GCA_026989475.1 Thermaceae bacterium
TCGCTTAAGCAGGAGGCGATTGGCCTCGCGGCCATGGCCGAGATCCCGCTGGTGGTGGTCAACGTGCAGCGGGTTGGCCCGTCCACGGGGATTCCTTCCAAGACCGAGCAGGCCGATCTCTTTCAGGCGATCGGGGGCACGCACGGCGACGCGCCCCGGGTGGTGCTGGCCCCAGCGGACGTCGAGGACAACTTCCAGGTAGCGGTGGAGGCCTTCTACCTGGCCGAGAAGTACCAGCTGCCGGTGATCGTCCTCTCCGACCAGTTCCTCGGCGAGCGCTCGGAGACTGTGGACGAGGAGGTCCTCTTCGCCCGCGAGCGCGAGATCGCCCGCAAGCTCCCTGGCGAGGAGGAGCTCGGCGAGGACTACGCCCGCTACAAGCTCACCGAGGACGGGGTCAGCCCGATGGCGATCCCTGGCATAAAGGGCGGCCAGCACTACATCTCGGGGCTCGAGCACAACGAGAAGGGCTGGCCGAGCTCCTCCGGTACGATGCATCAGGTGATGAGCGAAAAGCGGGCGCGGAAACTCCCGCTGATCGCCGAGGAGTCGGGCTTCGTCCGCGTGTACGGGGACGAGGACGCCTCCTTCGCGGTGCTCGCCTGGGGCTCCACCAAGGGCGCGGTGCGCGAGGCAGTCGAGGTGGCCCGGGAAAAGGGCATGAAGGTGAAGGCGATCGTGCCCCAGCTGATCTACCCGCTCCCAGCGAAGGCCCTGGACGCGGCGCTTCGGGGCGTCGATCGGGCGTTGGTGGTGGAGCTTTCCTACAGTGCTCAGTTCTACCGTTACCTCCGGGCGTTTTACGACAACCTGCCCAAGGAGACCTACTCCTACGCCCGCGCCGGCGGCAACCCGATTCAGGTCCAGGAGGTCTTGCGAGCCATCGAGGCTCACTACAGGAAGGAAGTGGAGGCTTAGGCCATGGAGAAGGTCAAGCTCACGGCCAAGGACTACAAGACCAAGATCCCGAACGTTTGGTGTCCGGGGTGCGGTGACTTCGGTGTGCTCTCCGCGATTCACCAGGCGGTCGCCGACCTGCAGATCCCGCCTGAAAAGCTGGGCGTGGTGAGCGGGATCGGATGTTCAAGCCGCATCGCGGGTTACATCAACGCCTATGGCTTTAACTCGATTCACGGTCGGCCCCTGCCGATCGCGACCGGCGCGAAGTTGGCAAACCCGGAACTCACCATCTTGGTAGCCGGCGGGGACGGCGACGGCTACTCGATCGGTACGAACCACTTCGTTCACACCATCCGCCGCAACCCCGACCTCACCTACATCGTGATGGACAACCGCATCTACGGCCTGACCAAGGGCCAGGTCTCGCCCACCACGCCGACCGGTGACGTCACCAAGACCACGCCCTCGGGCAACCCCGAGCGTCCCTTGAACCCGCTCGCGCTCGCGCTCGAGCTCGGCGCCACCTACATCGCGCAAGGGTTCTCCGGCAACGTCAAACACTTAAAGGAGCTCATCAAGGGGGGCATCCAGCATAAGGGTTTCGCCCTGATCAACGTGCTTAGCCCTTGCGTCACCTTCCGCGGCAAGCAGGAGTACGACTACGTGCGCGAATACGGCGTGTACCTAGAAGAGGTGGGGCACGATCCCGGCGACTGGAACGCCGCCCACGAGGTCACCCAGTGGATGCTCACCAGGAACCAGGTGCCGCTTGGGGTGATCTACAAGGTCGAGGGCCGCAAGACCCTGGCCGACGAGGTGGCCGAACTCCAGGAGAGAGCCCGCACGAAAAGGGTTTACAGGGATGTACGTGAGCTGATCGAGCAGTTCCGCTAAGCGCAGCGGTTGGGGGCCCGGGCATCCCGGGCCCCGCTTCTTGAGGCCGGGCGGGGACAGGGAGTTCGGATTCCGAGCCGCCGCTCCCGGGCGCGCTCTGGTGAGGCGATGCCTCGAGCGCCCCTGGTTCCGGCGGGGTGCTCGAGGCCGCCTTGGTCTGCGCGTTGCTTTCAGCCCGCCCGCGGTCTTGGCGCCTCGTGCGGGGACTGCCACCACGTACCCCGACACCCCGGCGCCAGATCCGCGTCGGGGCCCTTGTGGATTCGTCCGAACTCCCCTAACCTTTACCTTGCGGGCGGTTAGCTCAGCTGGCCAGAGCGCCCGCCTTACAAGCGGGAGGTCACTGGTTCAAGTCCAGTACCGCCCACCACGATAAGAAAGGCCCGGAGCGCATCCGGGCCTTTCCGTTTTCCCTTGCAACTACCCCTTATGCATCCCCTATTCACCGCCGCACCCGGC
>JALSJG010000167.1 GCA_026989475.1 Thermaceae bacterium
GTCCGCCCCGGGGCGCAATCCCTTATCCTCGGGGCATGGCCGCAATCGTGCTGGCCCTTTTTCTGGGCTTCTCCCTCCCGCCGGACGGCGAAGCCGGTGGGGTGCTCTACTGCCCCGACGGGGTCTATCTGCTGAGCGAAAGCCCCCTCCCCTTGAAAGCCTTCCGCAAGGGGACCCTGCTCCGCCTCGCCCTCCCCTACCGCCGCCCGGAGTGGCGGCTTCGCGTGCGGTTTGTGTTTCAAAGGGGGCGGATGATCCGGGAAGTGCTCGAAGCGCCCCGGCCCTTCCCCAAAACCCAGATCGCGCTCATCGAGGTCTGCCTCGACGGCACGTGCACGGAAAAACCCAAACCCAGCTGGCAGACCCACTGGGACGAAAAAAGCCGCACCCTCTGGATCAACCTGACCTACCGGGGGCCCCTGAAACGGGCCGCGGTGCGCCTCACCTTCGGCGAAGGCGAGTGCGGGGGCTACCTCTATTACGAAAACGACGCCCTTCCCTGGTAGCAAAAAAGGGCCCGAAGGCCCCTCCTGGTGGAGCCGGGGGGATTCGAACCCCCGACCTCCCGCTTGCAAGGCGGGTGCTCTCCCTCTGAGCTACGGCCCCGCGCCCCGGGGGCATTTTACGGGGCTCAGCACGCGGATACCAGAGGGAAAGCACGCCAAGAGGCCAGAACCCGGAGTTCCCCGTACGCAACCCTTCCTTGGACAGGAGACAGCCTGCCCGCTCCGGCGAGCGAGCACCCCCATTCCGGACGACCGACCTACCTGCCCTGGCTTTCTTCCGGCGAGCCCCCGCCCACCGGCACCCAGCCGCGATCGGCTCCTTTGTTAGAATAAGCCATGTTCCCGTACGACCTCCGCCCGGAACCCTGGTACCGGGATATGGTTTGGGAAGCACTCGAAGGAAGGATCCGGACCCGGTTACGCGACCTGGTCCTGGACTGCCCCCCGGGGGTGCTGCTGCGGGAGGAGCTGACCCGGCGTCTCGCGGTCACGGCGGCCACCGGTCCCCTCTACCTCGCAGACGTGCTCGAGCGCGGACCCCGGGCCCTGATCGCCGGATGCCGGAGCATAGACGAGCTCGCCCGGGTTCTGCAAGCCCTTCCCGAGCCCGGCTCCGGCGAGCCGTTCTACCACGGTCCCGCGCTCGGCCGCCTGCCCCTCACCCGCGCCGAGCGCCGGCTGCTGCGCACCTATCTAACCGAGGACACGCTTGAAGCCGCGGCGGCCCGGGCGGGCATTCAAAAGAAGACCGCGGCCAACCGGATCGCCATGATCAAAGAAAAGCTGGGCGTCAAGACCCACGGCCAGTTGCTGCGCGCCTACTTCGGCGGCCCCGAAGCCTAACCTTAAGCGACCCGTCCGTCCACCACCCGCACCACCCGGCCCGCGCGGGCGGCCACCTCGGGGTCGTGGGTGACGATCACCAGCGTGGCCCCGCCCTCCACGGCCGTTTCCAAAAGCTCCAGCACCACCCGCCCGCTCGCCCGGTCGAGGTTCCCCGTGGGCTCGTCGGCGAGGATCAGCCGCGGCTCGATGACCATCGCCCGGGCGATGGCCACCCGCTGCTCCTCGCCCCCCGAAAGCTCGCTCGGGTAATGCTCGGCACGGTCGGCAAGGCCCACCCGCTCCAGCATCGCCAGGGCGCGCTCCCGCTGCTCGCGCCTGGGCCGGCGCTGGTAGTGCAGGGGAAGGGCCACGTTCTGCCACGCCTTGAGCTGGGGAACCAGGTTGAAGGCCTGGAAGACGAAGCCGATCGTCCGCCCCCGCAGGCGCGAGCGCTCGGCGTCCGTAAGCCGGGCCGTCTCCTCCCCAAAGAGCCGAACGCTACCCGAGGTGGGCTCCTCCATCAGTCCGATCAAGTAAAGCAGTGTGCTCTTCCCCGCCCCCGAAGGCCCCACCAGGGCCACGTGTTCCCCCTCCTCGATGCAAAGGTCCACCCCCCGGAGCGCGGGCACCTCCACCCGCCCCTTGCGGTAGGTCTTGGTAACGCCCTGCAGCTCGATCAAGCTGCCCCCTTTCCCGCCCCGCCTCACTCCATCCGCATCGCCTCCGCCGGCGGGCGGCGCACCGCCCGCCAGGCGGGCAGGGCCGCGGCCAGGGCGGCGAGCAGGGGGGCGGCGAGGACCACCGCAACGACCGCGACCCAAGAAAAGGCCCAGGTGACCTCATGCGCCCTGACCACCGCGTACGCCGCCCCCGCCCCCGCCAGCGCGCCTGCCACGCCGGAAAGCAGCGCGCCCGCCGCCATGGGCGCGAGCAGCTCGTAGAACAACCGCCCTCGCGTGGCGCCGAGGGCGCGGCGAATCCCCAGCTCGCGAAACCGCTTCTCGGTGTCCACCATCGCCTGCGCCGTGATCCCGGCCACGGCGAGCGCCAGCATCACCAGGGCCAGCATCCGGTAGGCGGCCGCCAGCCGGTCCATCACCGCCCGCACCGGGGGTTCGAGGTCGTCCCTCACCAGGGGTTCCACCGGGCGGAATCCGGGTTCGGGGTGGCGCTCGGTCAAAAACCGCGCCACCTCGTCGAACACGCGTTCGCTCGCGCCGGGCTTGCGCTCGACCAGGATCTCGGCCCGGGCCCCGGGAAGGGTGCGCCGCAGCTCCTGGCGCGGCAGCAGAATCTGATCGTCTGAGGGCGCGCCTGGCGCGTCCTGCTCCGCGGACGCATACACGCCCACGACCGTCCATTGGCGGCCCAGGGCCTTGACCCTCTGGCCGAGGGCCCGCTCAAGATCCTGGAACAGGTACTCGGCGAGCCGGCGGCCGAGGGCGACCTCGCCGGACCCTGGTTCGGGCCAGCGGCCCAGGAGGAGGCGGGGTCCGGCCAGCTCGAGATAGGGCCCCTCGAAGGCGCGCACGAAGACGCGCAGATTGCTGCCGGGCTCTGCGAATTCGTGAAGCCGGTAATTCTCGACGTAAGCGGTACGCTCCAGCCGTTCGGCCAGGGGCGAGTTCAGCAGCGCCGTGTAGTCGGCGTGCTTGAGCGGGATGGTGCCACGGGGGTCCGTGAGCGAGTGGCGGCCGAGAAAAAGGAAGGAGGTATAGATCGCCGTCCGGTTGGAGATCTCACCGACCATCCGGCGCGCGTGCACCTGGGCGGAATGGGAGATACCCAGCTGCGCCCCGAAGGCGGCCAGCGCCAGCGCCAGCCCCGCGAAGGCGAGCCCCAGCCGCCGGCGGGGCAGGCTGGCCGCGGCGCCCCGCAGGGCCTCCGCCGGAGGCCGGGCCGCCGCCCACCGAGCGGCCGGATGGGCCGAGGCCAGCGTGAGCAGCACGAGCCCGAGCCCCACCCCGGCGACGCTCAAGAAGGTAGGGCTCGCGTCCAGACCGGTTTCCCCCGCGAACCAGCGGGAAAGGCCCGAGGCGAGGCCGAACCCTAGCAGCAGTCCCGCCGCCGCCCAGAACAGCGAGGCAGCGAGCATCTCGCGCCGCAGATCGGCCGCCGAGGCCCCCACGGCGCGCCGGATACCCAGCTCGCGGATGCGCTCGAGCGCCCGGGCGAGGCTGTAGGCCGACAGGTTGGTCGCGGCGGCGAGCAGCACCGCGAGCAAACCCCAAAGCAGGGCCCCGCCCAGCACCTCGCGCAGCCGCCGGCGCAGCTCCAGGCCGTAGAGGTTCGCGAGCGGCTGCACCATGTAGGGATACTTGCGTTCTGCGAGCCAGCGCTCCAGAAGCGGCCGGGCCGCCTGGAGCGCGTCCTCGCTGGCGAACTCCAGGTAGGCCTCCATCGGCACCGTAAGCCCCATCAGGTCGTAGGGCACGAAGACGGTTCCGTCGGCGTAGAGGTCGGGCCCGCCCCGCTCCGAGAGCGGCGCCAGCACGCCCACCACCTCCACCTCGTAGCCGAACACCTCGATGCGCCGGCCCAGCAGGTTGGCGTGGTCGTGCCCGACCACGGCCGCCCGTTCGCCCATGGAGAAAGCCCGCCCTTCGGCGAGTGGGTAGCGGCGGACGGAAAAGTACTCCGGGGTAACCAGTTTGCTGTAGTAGCTGAAGCGGTTGGGGGATTTTCCCCCGCCCGCGAGGAGCGCAAGCCGCTCGAAGCCGTCCAGGCTTCGCGCGAACTCCGCAAGGTCCACCTCGAAGTCGGGGGTTACGATCACGCCCCTGCGCGACCAGTCGCGCTCAAGCAGCAGCACGTCCCGGCCCACCACCTGCATGAGGCTTGCGAGCTCCGCCTGCCCGTGCTGGTAGGCGGCGAGCCCGACCAGCAACAAAGCGGCCGTCAGCGCCGTGGAAACCAGCGCCACAGCAGCCTGCAACCCTCGCACCCGTGCGGCCATGAGACCCTACCGAATCTTTAGATATTCCGGGAATGCCTCGAGCGGCAGATAGCGGCCGCCCATGGGCTTCTTCTTCGCTAGGTAGAAGCTCAAGCATTCGACCCGGCCGTCGGCGCGGACCAGGCAGGGGAAGCTGGACGCCTCCCGGAAGCGGACCAGACCGGCCGCGTCGAGCTGCAGGAAGGTTCAGCCGGGGAAGGCAGCGCGCATCTTCTCGAGGGCGCCCGAGGCGGCGCTGCTCCCGAGCTCGCGAATGACCGCTTCCGGTGGAAGGAGCCCGACGGGCTTTACCCCCGCCTCCTGGAGGTAGGGGCTCAGCCGCTCGATCAGGTAACGCCCGCGCGCTCCGATGTGCCCGCTTGGGAACTCCTGGTAGTCCACCACGTTCCCCTGCTCGTCCCGCACGATTCGGGGCCGTTCCAGCGGCGCCTCGCCCTCGGGGGCCTCCCACTCCAGTCCCGTGAGCCACATCAGGAAAACCGGGGGCTCCAGATCTTCAGGAAGATCGGCCCGGGCGTCCGGCGCGAGCAGCGCGACCGGCGGGTACAGCAGGGGACGGCCCTTTACGAATCGCTCCACGTCTCCGAGCACGATGCGGCCGACCTCCGGCCGGCCCACCTCGGGGAAGGGAAACTGGAAGTACGAGTGCGCAAGAACGCCGTCCCGATAGAGATACAGCCCCGTCGCGTAGGCGTAATCGCGGGCGCGGTCGGGATCGTCCACGGTACCGCAGGGAATCAGGACTTGCTTCACGCCCCCCACTTCCAGCTCGCTGCCCCACACGACCGCGTCCTGCGCGCTCAGCAGCACGTAGACCGGCAGCAGCTCCGCAAGGCGGGCGTGGAGCTGGGACCGGAAATAGTCGTCGTACACGCCACGCGCGATCGCATCGCCACGCGCGTAGCCGTCGTAGTCCACCACCAGGAGCGCAAATGAGCCCTCGCCGGGCAGCTCGACCCGGTTCAGGTCGGCATCGTAGACGCAAGGGGGTGTGGAAGGAGGCCAGGGCCATAGAGTTCCGGGTCTCGTCTCGAACCAAAACGCCCAAACGGGAAGGCAAAGCCATACCGAGAGTAGTATGAATGCCAACCTGAAAAACCTAAGATTCATCCCCGGTCTCCTTATCCAGACGCACATACAGATTAACAGAGGCGAGTCCAGTAACAGTTGCCGCATTCCCACCGTTCCCAACAACGCACGATAAAGCCTAGTATGTACTGGCAATAAGTACATTTGTAGCAGTCACGAACTTGTGGACCACACGGTTCACACGGATGCTTCCAGCAACCCATTTTTCTGATGCCCGAGTACGTTTGTGGCTGGGCGGTGGCGGCATACGTGCCAACCACCGAGCCCGTTCCGATCACAAGCAAGGACAGTGCCGGTAGCGGCTTCGCAGCCCCGGGCAAAGACGAGCACCGCCTTGCCCCGCTCGACACCCAGCCCCCAGGGAGCAACCTGGGCGGAGATCAAGGACGCGAGCAGCAGAGCCGCTACGGTACCGTGCTGCATGATTGGGCTGATTTTCGTTCGGAGTTCAGGGAAATGCAAGGGAAAATCTCCCGGATCTTGCGGGAAGATTTCCCGGATTCACGGAGAGGCCACCGATCACAACCCGGAAGCTTCGCGTTCATTGCCCGACACGCCGCTGCGATGCCCGGGGTTCGAGGACCTTGGCCGTGGTATCGGATGCGGTCAATCGGCGCCCATGATCACCGGCTAGAGGGCCATGGTATCGCCAAAACGAACCCCTGCTACTGGGCGGCGCTCTTCAGGTGGGGAAAAGCCGCTGGCTTGCAATCCTAAGGTGGCAGCCTTCCTTTCGTGGTTACGGCCGGATCCCCTTCAGAAAGTCGGTCAGCGGCCGGCTACCTGGCAGGCCCGGACCTGGAAGGATTGCCAGCGTCCAGCTTCTCCCCTCCCCATCGTATAACCATGCGAGACCCGTCAACTCATAAAAGTGTAGCGGATCTTTCCTGGGGTAACGGGGGAGGAAGTTCCAGTAGGGAAAAGCGCGCTTTAGCTCGGCTATTTTCTCTGAAGATTCCACCAGTCCTAAAGCACGGATATTTCGCTTCTTCAGTTCCGGCGTGAGGAATTCGATGACGAATCGGTAAAAGGCTTCAAGCTTCCCGCCGCCCAAAGCAAATGACTTAGTCAAGAAGTCGCGGTCATCCAAGTGCTCCTCCCAGCGAACCCGATTCGAGTCCCAGCGCCCATATTTGCGGGCTTCCGCACCACTGAGGGAAAGAAGCAGGAGCGGACCCGGCGGGAACGTTCCCCCCTCAGGAGGAGCGAAGCCGGGATCACGGAAGGGCAAGGGCGCTTTGCTGACTCGCCCATTCGCTATGAATTCGTATAGGAGGCCACGCACCGCCCGCAATACCATTTCCCGGGAGTCTCCAGAGCGTGGAAGGCCTCCAGGGAATCCCAAGATCCTGGCCTGTACCCGGCCTTCGTTCAGCAAAAAGAGCCCCCGCAGGGGCAACGGGCCTCCCGATCGCCTATGTATGGAACCCCCACACTCTAGATGCACATGACCCGGCGCGATCTCAATGAATTCAGGACCAGGATCGGAAGCAGGGTCTAGAGCCGCCAGGTAGGGAAAGAAGAGCACGTGCAATTCCGGAAGTCCTTGCAGGGCCTTGGCAGCTTCGCTAAAGCGTTGCCTTGACTCGTTGGGGTCTACGAGTCCGGCAGGTACTCCCCGCAAAGCGCCCGAGTCTTGCAACCACCAGACGGATCTTTTTAGTCCTTCTTCGATCGGCGGTTTCGTACAGGAAAACGCCGCGAGTGGATCGGCCGCGATATGAGGATCGATTTTCAGTTCGATCGCATGGGGCACACTGGCTTTGGAAGCACCACCGGAGACCAGCAAAAGAAAGCTCAACACATACGTGCGCAAGGACTGCATTGCGAAAAACCTCCCCCCGGCGGGGAAGTGGCCACGCATACGAGGCAGTTTTGCACCCTGTTAAGCCCGCACCCGGAACACCAAACCCAGGTACATTCGAACTCGGCCCGAACCCCGCCAAACGCCAGCAAGGCAACAAGAAGAATCAAAAACTGCCCGGCCCTTCTGGAGTAAGATCGCCCCCGTTTGAACTGCCGGCTCGACTGCATCCGCGGATCCCTCCTTAGCGCAGCGACATCCCCAACCTAAAACGGGTTCCGTTACACCACAAGGGCAAATTTCCCGGAAACAATGGGAAGAGCTCCCTAAATCCTCGATCCGTTCCCTCGCCTTCCCCGGATCGAGACTCTGGAGTGGCGGGCAAACGGGCGATCCGTAAGCATACCACCGAGGAGCATTCTGCTTAAACCGTCCACGCCCCTGAAAGGTTCCGGGGCTAACCCCGGGCCACGCGTCCGTCCACCACCCGCACCACCCGGCCCGCGCGGGCGGCCACCTCGGGGTCGTGGGTGACGATCACCAGCGTGGCCCCGCCCTCCACGGCCGTTTCCAAAAGCTCCAGCACCACCCGCCCGCTCGCCCGGTCGAGGTTCCCCGTGGGCTCGTCGGCGAGGATCAGCCGCGGCTCGATGACCATCGCCCGGGCGATGGCCACCCGCTGCTCCTCGCCCCCCGAAAGCTCGCTCGGGTAATGCTCGGCACGGTCGGCAAGGCCCACCCGCTCCAGCATCGCCAGGGCGCGCTCCCGCTGCTCGCGCCTGGGCCGGCGCTGGTAGTGCAGGGGAAGGGCCACGTTCTGCCACGCCTTGAGCTGGGGAACCAGGTTGAAGGCCTGGAAGACGAAGCCGATCGTCCGCCCCCGCAGGCGCGAGCGCTCGGCGTCCGTAAGCCGGGCCGTCTCCTCCCCAAAGAGCCGAACGCTACCCGAGGTGGGCTCCTCCATCAGTCCGATCAAGTAAAGCAGTGTGCTCTTCCCCGCCCCCGAAGGCCCCACCAGGGCCACGTGTTCCCCCTCCTCGATGCAAAGGTCCACCCCCCGGAGCGCGGGCACCTCCACCCGCCCCTTGCGGTAGGTCTTGGTAACGCCCTGCAGCTCGATCAAGCTGCCCCCTTTCCCGCCCCGCCTCACTCCATCCGCATCGCCTCCGCCGGCGGGCGGCGCACCGCCCGCCAGGCGGGCAGGGCCGCGGCCAGGGCGGCGAGCAGGGGGGCGGCGAGAACTATGAAGGTCAGCGAAGCCCAGGGGAAGGCCCAGGTGGCCCCCTGGGCGCGAACAACCCAATAGGAGACCAGCACGCCGGCGCCGGCTCCCAGTGCCCCCGCGAGCAACGAGGCCTGCAGCAGCGGCATCAGCAGCTCGAAGAGTAGCCGCCCCCGGCTCGCCCCCACCGCGCGTCGGATGCCCAGGGTACGGGTTTCGAGCTCCGCGATCATCGCCGTCTGCGCCGCCAGGCCCGCCCCGGCGAGCAACAGGATCACCGCGGCGAGGAGGCGGTAAGCGGCGGTGAGCTCGAGCAGTACCGCGCGCACCTCGGGAGCGAGATCGTTCACGGTAAACGGCTCGACCGGGGCGAGCTCGGGACTCGCGTGCCGCGCGGTGAGGAAGCGGCCGATGGCCGCGAAGATCTCCTTCGGCGCTCGTGGGTTCTTCTCGACCAAAATCTCCCCGCGCGCGCGAGGGAGCGTAGCGCCCAGGTCTTCGCGGAGCAGCAGGAGCTGGTCGGACGCGGCGTTTCCCGGCAGCGCCTCCCCGGCACCGGCGTAGACACCCACCAGCTTCCAGCGCCGACCCAGCGCCGGCAGCTCCAGTCCAAGTACATCGGTACTCCCGAAGAGCCGTTCGGCGAGTTCTTGACCGATCGCCGCCTCGTTGTCCCCGGGGCGGGGCCAGCGGCCTGCGATCAGACGTGCGCCTGCCAGTTCGGGATAAGCGCCCTCGTAGGCTCGAACGTAGGTGTAGGTCTTTCCTGCGGGACCCCCCAGCGGAACGCCGTAGGCCTCCACGTAAGCATGGGCGCGTAGCTCCGCGGCCAGCGGCGAGGCCAGGAGCGCCGCGTAGTCGCCGTGATCAAGGGGTACCACTCCGCGAGGGTCGGTCAGCGACCGGGAGCCTACGAAGAAAAAGGACGAGTAGACGGCGGTGTTGGAGGAAAGGTTTCCCACGAGCTTACGGGTGTGCTCGTCAGCCGAGCGGCTCACACCGAGCTGCACCACGAGGGCGGCCATGCCTAGCGCCAGACTCGCAAGCGCTAAACCCAAGCGCTTTTGGGGCAGGCTGGCGGCCATGCCCCGCGCCGCCCCTGCGGGGGGCTGATCCGCGGCCCAGCGGGCGGGCAGGTAGGCGGAGGCAAGTACCAGGAAAAGCAAACCCAGCGCCGTGCTTGCGAACGCGACCGGAGTAGGGCGGGCATCCAGGCCGGTACGGGCCCCAAACCATCCGGCAAGCGCATAGGCCAGGGGCAGGCCAAGCGTTAATCCCAGAAGGGCCCAGAGCGTCGCCGAGACCAGCGCTTCTCGCAGTACGTCCTGGCGTGAAGCTCCCACCGCACGGCGGATGCCCAGCACCCGGATGCGCTCGAGCGCCCGTGCCAGCTGAAAGGTAGCCAGGTTCGCCCCAGCGACCAGGACGATGGCGGAAACACCCCACGATATCGCACCTGCGAGCACGTCGCGGAGTTTCCGGCGGAGATCGAGGCCGTACAGGCTGGCTAGGGGTTGGACGCGGTAACCTTCTCGCGAATGCTCCCGCAGCCACCTACGCACCGGAACAAGGGCAGCCCGGGCCGCGCGCTCGCTTTCAAATTCGAGATAGTAGGTGGTCGGTCCTAGCACCCCGCGATCCGCGAGAAACACCACCTGATCCAAGGGGGCATCGGGCCAGCCGCGGTCCGACATCGATTCCAGCACCCCCACAACGCGTACCCGGGTCCCTTTCACCACCAGCTTACGCCCCATGAGATCGCGTAAACCGAAACCCACGACCGCTTCGTCACGGCCCGGCTGCGGCGGGCGTCCCGCTACGAACCGAAACCCGCGGACCTGGAAGTAGTTTTCGGAAACATAAAGCGTGTAATAGTCGAAGGCGTTGGGACGACGACCGCCCTGCACCTGGCTGGCGACACGCACCAAACCCTCGAGGTTGGATACAAAAGCAAGGAAATCCGATCCCAAGGGAGCAAGGTTCCCTCCACCCTCTCCAATCCGGATCAAGAGCACGTTCCTGCCCGCGACTTCGGTAAGCCAGTCCAGGCGGCGCAGCGCGCGCTCGTAGGAAGCGAGTGAGACAATCAACAGAGCAGCGACGAGGCTTGTCGATGCCAGGCTCAGAGCGGATCGCAGTTTCATGCCGGCGAATTAATCCCAGTGTATCAGGGAGCTGGTCCCCGGATCATGGCCGTAGACCTCATCAAGCAGCTTCCGAAGCTGAGCCTCGGTGTCAGCCAAGGTCGCGCCCCTACGAACGGCGTAGAAGAAGCGGGCCCGCACCCGATGCTGGGAGTCGGTCAGCAAGGGCTGCAGCTCCCAGTACTTTACGAGCGTCGCTGAATCCTTCGGCAATACCAAGAACCTCCAGTCCGGCCAGCGGGCTTTTAGCCGCGAAAGAGCAGTTTCGCCTTCAGACAAGGGTAGTAGCAGACCCAAACCGGTGACGCGGTACGGCTTGAGCACTGGGGTGGCCGCCTCCAGAAACCCGCGATTGATGAACGCCATCCGTTGCAACCAGGATTGCCGGTCGGACGGTACCAAGTTTGGCGACGAGTCTATGAGCTCGGCAAGGGCGGGATCTGCCTCCATTCCGGTTAGGGGAAGCACCAGCAGGCGGCCCTCTGGGAGATCGGAAAACGCCCGGTCCAGGTCGTAACCCGATTGGGAAAGAGGCAACGGGGCCGACGTGGGCTTGCGACCGGAAAGCACCGCGGCGATATCCCGCGCGATGATCCCTAGCACCTCGGGGCTGGTAGCGACGCGTAAGGGGAAGCCCAGTAAACGGTAGCGAAGCCTGCCGGCTTCGTAAAGGTAAAGGCCTGGTACGGGGGGGGAAAGTTTACTCTGGTGACGTTTTAGGATCGAATCCGGGCACTCGAATAAAACCGACGCTTCGGCGTTACGCAAGAGGCGTTCGGCTACCAACCGAAGCACGTCGGTGTCCGGGAAGTTCGTCGCCGTGACCACTTCGGGATAGGCCGGAAAAACCACGAAAGAGCGGCGCCCTCGCGGGAGCTTAAGGCTATGGATAAAAGCCAGCTGTTCCCGGAGCGGGGCGGCGTGAGCGGGGACCCCCGGGGAGCCGGCCGCGAGTAGTTCCAGATCTTCTTTGGCTACGAGGACCGCAAGGAGCCATCCTGTCTCCGGCCGTTGCACGCGCTGCCCCTGGATATCGACCAGGCACTCGAGGGCTTCCAATCCCAGTCGCTGAGGCTCAACAGCCGGGCGCAAAACGACGTCCAGCTCCGATCCCGAAAAGCCCATTGACATACTGGCCTGCTGCACCAAAAGCAGCAAGCTGGCGGCAAAAAGCACGCGCGGAATCAACGCATTCCCCTGGGATCAGCTAGTCTACGCAGCAATGCCTGAGGAGTTGCTGCAACGCTTCGCGAGCCCGATCCTGCAGTGCTTCCCATTCTACGAACAACCGTGTCGAAAACTGTATCACCGTTCTGACCGCCCCTTCGTCGATGACGACCGCCCAGATAGGTAGCAGCTCGCGAAATTGGACTCGGTCGCGCGGGGATCGTAGAGGAACGAAGTGCCAGTCCGGAAAAGCGGGCTCCAATGCCCGACTTGCGGTAAGCCCTCCCGTCACGATGCCGATTCCGCGGAGGTTTTCCTTCCGGATCACAGGGGTGAGCAGTTCGGCAATCCGTCGGTTGACCCAGCCTATGGGAAGCCGGTGCATACCATACCGACCCGTTTTTTCCGGCGCGCTCTTCATCTTCACATCTGGACTGCCCTCCCGGCCCGTAAACGGGTACAGCAAGCACGGTCCCTCTATACAGATTCCCTCAATCCGGGCACCTAGATCCAGCAAGGGGAGCGGGTGGGCTTCAGGCTCGCTGCCGCTAAGGAACTGTCGTATGGATCGCAATATCAGCTCGGCATCGTCGCGCGGCTCTTTCCCTTCTGCGCCAAAAAAGAAGAAAAATCTATACCGGACCCTCCCGCCTTCAAGCAAATATAGACCCGGGAGCAGCTCTCCGCCACCCGCAAGCCGCTTTTTTGCGGCATCGAGGCACTCTGCGAACAACGCACCCTGAGGAAGGCCGTACCGCTGCCCCAAAACGGCTAAGGTCTTCGCCGTTCCAGCCAGATCGGGCAGGGAGTTTTCGTAACGGGGGTAAAAAAACCAGCTTCAAGCGCGCTTTGATGTCCGTAGGCAAAACGATCTTACTCGGGATCCTTCGGGAATCCACCAGCATCCCTCAGACAGGTCAGTTGATCGGGACCTGCGAGCCGCAACACCCCTACGGGACCGCTTAGTGCCAATCCCGGGCCCGGTCCGGTCCATAACGCAACGCCTAAAACCGCGCCGCGTATTAACACATGTACCCGCACGAACCGCACCACCCCTTGATGTACGTGTAGCCATCGGGATCTATGCCGATGCAGGTTTCGCAGGGTCGGATCAGATTGGCCGAGCAATCATCACAATACGCATTGCACGATTCCCAGGAAAACGCCCTGGACGTCATCACGAACGGATGGACCTGCAATGCGACCGCCAGCAAGGATCGGGTGAGCCTACCCACTTCGATCACCCCTCTCAGTCAGTAAAAACGCCAACGAGTTCCGTGAGCCTCTCCTTGTACCCCAAATCAATCCACCTCACCACCCCCTTCTCGATCCAGACGTGGGTCGGGGCGCCCGGAATGCCCCAGTCGTGGTAGAGCCGCCAGTCGCCCCGGCGGGTGCAGGCGGGCAGCTCGGGCTTGCCGGGGGTGTCGCTCACAAGCAGGACGGGAAGGTGTTGGCAGAGCCAGGCCAGGTCCTCCCGTTCCCTCTCGCACCAGGGGCAGCCCTCCTTCCAGAAGACGACCAGGCCGGTGAAGGTGGAAAGATCGCCGGTGAGCCGGTCCCCGGGTCGGATCCTCAGGTCGAAGTGCGGTGGGTAACGGGCGTCGTCGGCTAAGACTTGGTTAAGCCCCCGGGCAAGGACCGTCTTGAACGGGGCCTGGAGGGCGGCCACCTGCTGCCCTTCCTTGAGCACCACCACCCGGGGTTCTTCTTCCACGTAGAAGGTGGCGCGCCAGAGGCCTTTCGGATCGTGAAAGACGCGGACGTCCGGAGCGGCGCAGCGCACGCCCTGGGGCAGGATCAGAACGACCGGCGCCTGTACCTCTGCAGCGCCTATAGCGGCTTCACAGTCCCGGGCAAAGACGAGCACCGCCTTGCCCCGCTCGACGCCCAGCCCCCAGGGGGCCACCTGGGCGGAGACCAAGGACGCGAGCAGCAGAGCCGCTACGATTCCGCGCTTCATGACTGGGCTGATTTTCGTTCGGAGTTCAGGGAAATGCAAGGGGAAATCTCCCGGGTCTTGCGGGAAGACTTTCCAGACACTCGGTGAGGAGGGCAAGCGCGGATGGGTACGGGCCCTCTTCCTACGTGCTATAATCGCGCTTCGGTGCGCGAGTAGGCCCCGGGGGCAGGGGGGTGTCCCCCGGAAGCGGCCCAAAGCGCCCAGGCGAACGCCTACCTCAACGCCCCCCGGAAGAGGGAGAAGATGGCTTGCAACATCACGATCAAGGAGCTTTTAGAGGCCGGGGTCCACTTTGGTCACGAGACCAAGCGGTGGAACCCCAAGATGAAGCGCTACATCTACGCCGAGCGCGGCGGCATCTTCATCATCGACCTGCAGAAGACGCTGCCCCTGATGCAGGCGGCCTGCGAGTTCGCCGCCGACCTCGCCGCCCGGGGCGGGGTGATCCTCTACGTCGGCACCAAGAAGCAGGCCCAGGAAATCATCCAGATCGAGGCCGACCGCGCGGGGATGCCCTACGTCAACCAGCGCTGGCTGGGCGGGATGCTCACCAACTTCAAGACCATCGCCTCCCGGGTGAAACGGCTTGAGGAGCTCGAGGCCCTCTTCGCCTCCGAGGAGATCCACGACCGGCCGAAAAAGGAGCAGGTCCGACTCAAGCGGGAGCTCGAGCGGCTCGAGAAGTACCTCGGCGGGTTCCGTAAGCTGAAACGCCTGCCCGACGCGCTCTACGTCGTGGATCCAGTGAAGGAGGAGATCGCGGTCAAGGAGGCCAACAAGCTCGGCATCCCGGTGATCGCCTACGCCGACACCGACGCCGACCCCGACATGATCGACTACATCATCCCCGGCAACGACGACGCCATCCGCTCGATCCAGCTGGTCACCGGCCGCTTCACCGACGCCATCGTCGAGGCCAAGGGCGGTGGCGAGGTCGAGACCAAGGCCGAAACCGAGAGCGAAGCGGCCCCCGAGGAGGAGGAAGCATGAGCCAGATCGAACTCATTAAAAAGCTCCGCGCCGCCACCGGCGCCGGCATGATGGACGTAAAGAAGGCCCTCGAGGACGCGGGCTGGGACGAGGAAAAGGCGATCCAGCTCCTGCGTGAGCGGGGGGCGATGAAGGCCGCCAAGAAGGCCGGGCGCGAGGCCCGCGAAGGCCTGATCACCTCCTACATCCACCACAACCAGCGCCTTGGCGTGCTGCTTGAGATCAACTGCGAGACCGACTTCGTCGCCAGGAACGAGGAGTTCCAAAAGCTTGCCAAGGATATCGCGATGCACATCGCGATGGCGGCGCCGAAGTACGTCTCCAAGGAGGAGATCCCCGAGGAGGAGCTCGAGCGGGAGCGCGAGATCTACAAAAAGGCGGCGATCGCCGAGGGCAAGCCCGAGCCGA
>JALSJG010000168.1 GCA_026989475.1 Thermaceae bacterium
GCGCACACCCAAAGCCTACGGCCCGCGGCCCCGCCGCACCACCACCAGCTTCACCCGGCGGACCCCGAACTTGAGCGCGAGCGCGCGGTCGGGCATCCAGATGTCGATCTGCTGGCGCTTGCGCTTGTTCATCGTGTCCTCGACCACGAAGAGAAGGCCCTTAAAGAGCGGATCGAAAGTGCCGGCGTCCTTTCCGTCCCGCCAGCGGCCGAGGTCATAAAGCCGCACCAGCGAGCCGTAGGGAAGCTCGCTTTGGAGCAGGTCCCGGCTCACCGCGAGGATGCCGAGCCTCGTTCGGGCGCCGGTGGCGGTGATGAAGGGAGTCTGGTCGGTTTCGCGGGGGCTCGAGGTGTAGGCGGTGGCTTTCAGGATCAAGACCCTTGGGGCCTCGGCGAAGACCCCGAAGGCGGCAAGGAGGAGTACTATGGCAAAGAGCCTCCGCACCACCCTGTAGTTTACATCCTTGAGCTAAGAAAATCAAAGCCCATTTGTGACGGAGCTTGCCATCCCGCCCGGGAGCTGGGAGCATGGGGGGGATGCGCGGCTACTTGGGGCTCGCCCTCTTTTGGGTGGGCGCGGTCTACCTGATCCTCACCCATCCGTTCCTGCCGGGGTGGGCCTTTGGGCTTTTGCTCGCGGTTTTGTTGCTTGGGCTCGAGCGCCGCTACCGGATCCCCGGGATGCAGGAAAGCGGCGTGCTTCTCTTCGGTTGGGGGGTGGGCGCCGCCCTCGCCGACGCCACCGGCCTTTTCTCCCTCAAGCTGGTGGGGGTGGGCACGGCGCTTTTTGCCCTCGGCTGGGCCCGGGGGGAGGACGGGCTTCGCTACCTGGGGGCGGCGCTCGTGGTGGCGGGCGGTCTGGTGGGCCTTTTCGAGGTGGGGGCCGCGCCCTGGGTGGCGATCTTGCTGGTGGCCGCCGGGATCTGGCTTTTGCTCCGGGGTGGCGAGCCCGGGGGCGAGGACCCCGAGTTCGAGCGCCGCTTCCGGCGCCTCCTCGCCTGGCGCCGCCAGAAGGCCGAGGCGCTTGGGCTCCGGGTGGACGAGGTGCTGCCGGACGCCCTGCTCACCGAGCTCGCCCGTGCCCGGGACCGCGAGGCGATCGAAAAAGCCCTGGGCCCCGAGCGGGAGGCGTGGGTGGAGGAGCTCGCCGCGCTCTTGCTCGAGGCCCAGCGGGTGCCCTAGTCCAGGCGGAGCCAGTATTCGCCGGTGGTGAGCCCGTCGGTGCAACCGAGAAGGGGGCCGCAAAAGCCCGCCTCGACCCCGATCTGGCGGTTGCGGTAGGTGTAGACCATCACCAGATCCCCGGCTTCCAGGCCTACGTAGGTCTCCCCGCTTTGGAGCAGGGTTTCCGGAGTTTCCGGATCGTTCGGCACGACCTTGAACCGGACGTCGAGGGGCCCCTCGTACTCCAGGGTCAGGTCGGCCCCGGATCCGGTGTAGGTGTAGCAGTCCACCTGGCCCAGGTAAAGCAGGGCTCCCGGGGTGTCGGCGTCGAAGACCCGGGGGACGTCGCAGCTCCAGGGCAGCGGGCCCCCGCGGGTGAGCGCCTCTACCTGGACGGTCACCGGGGCCGTGGGGTTTTGGTTTTTCACCTCGACGTAGACCGTCCCCGTGTTCGGGAGCAGGTTCACCGACCAGGTGGGGGTGAAGAACGGGGGCAGGCCGAGGGTATCGACCCGGTCGCGATAGGGGGCGTGGAAGAAAAGGCGGCTGTCGGCCACCGCGATCGGGACCCGGTCCTCGTTGTAGACAATGAGGTCTAGGTCCGCGGTTTCCTTGTTAACGGTGGCGAAGGCGTCGATCCGCACGGGGTCGGCACCGATCGCTACCTCGAAGTAGGCGCTTTTCCCTGGCTCGAGGGTGACCGGAGCGCTCGAGCCCCCGTCCACCGTCAAGCGCTCCTGGACCGGTACGGGGGCGCTGCAAGCAGCAAGCAGCACGAGAAGCGTGGCGAGCAAGGGCAGGTACCGCATTTTTCCACCTCCTCTACCCGGATCCCATCCTACGTCCCCTACGGCTGGACTTAGGCGAGAGGACGTGAAGATTTCTTAAGGTTTATTCCAGCACGGCGACGTAGTCGTAGAGCTCGGGCCCCCCGGGGTGGAGCTCGAGCTCGAGCTCAGGGAAGTACGCGCCGAGCTTCTCCTCGAGCGCCTCCAGGCTCGCCTGGGTGGCCTCGGGGCCGGCGAAGAGGGTGAGCACCTCGTACTC